>QBUN01000082.1 GCA_013180565.1 Candidatus Methanophaga sp. GoMg3.2
AGGCTATAATCTCGTATTATTTCATGTACGCTATACGTGTTTATCCCAATTTCATTCACTAAAAATTTATGAATTAAACTATTTAGCGTTTCATTTAGATCTTTAAATTCAAACTTATTTACGTTATCAAATGCATCAACCGTTTCAGGGAGCCGAAAAACAGCTATTGTCTGCAGTAACAGTTTTTCTTCGGCTGTTAATGAGTTGTAAACCTCTTGTTCAAGATAATCGTGAGCCTCTTCACGAGCAACAGGCAGATTTTCCAATAAGTTTTCTGCGCTACTTCTTTCTGCTAATATGCAAAATAGATTCAAATATTGGGGATGGCCGTGAAGTCTATCATCTATTTCTTGTATTGTTCCCTCAGTAGCTTCTATGCCCCGCACCTCAAGCATCATTTTTGTAGTCGCAAAATCCCAGGTATCTACTTTTATCTTAGGGGGCACCTTATAATTAAATCCATAGCTTTAGATAAGTAATACTTCTTCTAAAACGTAGGGAAAAAAATAATTCTGATGAACTTTGGATGGGAGTTTTAGGCAGTCTTAATGAAGTGCAAGCACGACAGTTGGCAGGTCTAAAGGCGTTAGAATTTGGTTGGGGCAGAATCTCGAAAGTTGGAAGACTTACAGGTATGGATTATAAAACGATAAAAAAAGGGATGACTGAAGTTGAAAACGGAAACTACACTATCAAACCACAAAAAACTAAAAATTAGAATTTATTTTCCGGTGGCCCCTTAGCACTGTTAAATAGACGTCCCCGTCTCTTACCTCGTTTTCCGGTATCCCCCTGTGGATCACGGTTAAGCCTTTCTTTCCATCAGAATAATCAAGCCACTTCAGCGAGGGAAATATACCACTGGGTTCTTCTTCCCACTCCTCTCCGGGTTCTGGCTTATAGTAACACTGGTCGGTTGGTCGAGAGACAACGCCAAATTGACTACCGCAGGAATAATCCGCGGATTTTATGTCCGTGGAGAACCGGACTCTGATTCGAGCCTTCGGGTGCTTGTCCTGTATTTCCGTAACGAAATCTATTCTCGGAATGTCCCGATAAACTATTATTTTCTTCGTGCACATCATGAATTTATGCCGCCACATAATTGGCTCTATCTCCTCCTTCAATCTGTACGGCCAGCGTAGCGAGAAATAATTTGTCTCGACGTTGATAACACGTCTCAGGGGACTTTTATCTATCCAGAAGTTTTCTACCCGGAAGGAGCCAAAATACACGCCCTCTCCAGTTTCTGTTTTCAAAGGGATCTTCAATCTTTGCCAGTGGTGGTAAATGTCGCCGATTTCTTGCTCCAGCACGAGTTCATTTGCCGTGCAAATCTTCTCCCTCTTACCTCCATCCTCCTTTTGAATTACATCTATCAATCCTGTATCGGAATCAATCTCAACTCCAAAGAATCTGTTTTCTACGGTGTTTCCTCTTATCATAATGAAATTCGGGTCATAAGGATGCCGTTTTGGCTCATGCTCAATGATCTTATACGTCTTATAGCCCATAGCAGGAACCGTAGGAACAAATCCTATCTTCGCATATTTCACTGAGTCATCCTCATACCTCGCAAATTTTATAACCTCTACATCTATTTCCTCTTTTCCACTCTTTAATCCGTTTATCGCTTCTACTTCCCCTTCCTTAAAATTCAACTCCAGCTCTACCCAGTTCCTCACTTCCCACGACAGCGAGTTAAATACAACTATATTCCCACTTTCAACTCCTTCCTCTGCTTCTTTCTCTGCTATTGTAGAGTATATATTAGGGCTGAGAGGAGACAGTATGGTCTTGAGATAGCTTAGGTATTGCTTTACCTCCTCGTAACCTCTGTCCATCCCTGTTCCCGGAATTACATCATGAAATGCGAGGAACAAAATTTTACGCCAGCAGCTTCCAAACTCATCAAAAGGATAGTAGCCAGTCAAAAGGAAGGATATTGTACCCCAATGCTCGCAACACAACAACCAACTCTCGTAGTCGCGAAGCGCCTGTTTTAACCACATCCTGCTCGAGCAGCAACTTGGAAATACTTCTGAAAACTCTCCTGAATACTTCTCGCCCTTCCTGACCTCGAACTCAAAGTCCCCTGTCTCTGCTTCCTTTTCCAGCGCCTCAAAGAATTCACGTGATGTTGCAATTTTCATTCTCGCTACTTTCCCCTTCTTATCATTCCACTCTCGCACAACATCCGGCATTTGCGGCTGTGGCACTGTGACTTCATCACCGGAGGGCATAAGGATGTGAGAAGTTGTCGCCAGTTCCTTGAGTTTCTCATAGCTTTCATCCAGCTTTGGCAATGTCAAGTACAATCCTGCCCTGGTTCCTAAGGACATCCAGTGAGTTAAAATCCTCGTTCCATCCAGACCTTCCCAGAGGAATTCCGATGGCTTTCTCTTTGACTCCCCTCTTCTGAATGCAACATATCGGTAGCCGGATTTCTTGTATATCTGCGGTAGCTGTGCATTCAAACCAAAGCTGTCCGCCTGCCACATTACCGGAACATCAACCCCGAACTTCTTCTTCG
>QBUN01000081.1 GCA_013180565.1 Candidatus Methanophaga sp. GoMg3.2
ATTACCCGCGCTTTAGATGAAGTAATAGAGCAAGAGAAAGGCGGTTATCCCGTGCCGACAGATAAGCTGTTAACGCTTGAACGGTGGAATGAATATATAATCTTACAATGTTCGTTCGGGCTGCTTGTAAATAGGACGTTAGCCATGATCCTTGCTACTGTTATATCAGACAAGATAGGTGCTCCTGTGGGCGTGCAGCAAGACCCTTACCGGATAATGCTGAGAACCGAATCCGAGTTGGAGCCGGAAGAGGTTGAAACGATCATCTTAGCGTTATCAACAGGAGCAATAGAAAAGCTCGCTATCGACTCATTAGTCCGAAGCAGGTTATTTAAGCATAGGTTTATACATGTGGCGAGACGATTTGGAGCTATAGCGAAGAAAGCGTCATTGAGTGATTTGGACCTTGACAACCTGATAAGGAGTTTTGATGGCTCTGCGGTATTCAACGAAGCTATAAGAGAAGCTCAAGATAAGGATGTAGATATAAAACAGACCGTCAGATTGTTAAAACAGATAACCGCGGGCGAGCTAAAAATCAGTGTGCTAAAAGGCGATGACGTTAGCCCTGTTGCGGGCATCGTGGAGGTAATAAAAAGGGGCTATGAGCTGATACCGCCCGATAGGATGCATAAGGTAATAATAAAGTATGTGAAAGCAAGGTTGCTTGACGAGTCGTTGACTTTTGTATGCACAAACTGCTGGAGGTATGTAGCGGTAATGCGGATACATGATGTGGATACTGTACAATGTCCTGAATGCGAATCCAAGCGTATAGGTGCGGTACAAGCAGATGAGGAGCTGGTCAGGCGCGAGATACGGAAAGTAAAGAGTAAAAAAGAGGGAGGGGTGGTTAAAGATGCAATAAAATCGGCTGAGTTGGTTTCTAACTACGGGAAGGCGGCGTTAATTACACTGGCGGGTAAAGGGATTAAACCGGAAGATGCAAGTAAAATTCTAAAAGAAGAAGGGGCCGTGAATGAGCATCTGATCGGACTCATCATCGAGTCGGAGAAGGAGGTTTTGAAACGCAGGTTTTATCGGCGTGGGGAAGGGAAAAAGTGATACGGAATGATAATTATTTAAGGGATTCTGAGAAGCTTATGATTTGAGGATACTCGATCCATCCACTGCTTTCGTCTCGGTAAATGAGTTTGTAGAAGCGCTTTTCGAGGAAGTTATATCTAAAACATGAGTTCCAGAGGTTTAGGTTTCAGGGCCAACCTAAATGAGACAAACAATATTTAGAATTCCCCGTCAGTATTGGCTATAGCGATAAACATGGCTTATGATTGGTACTTATTAATGATTGTAAACTCGACAGATTTGGCTGATAGATTAGAAGTGGTTTTTAATAAGGAATGTAGGGTATCGGTTTCTTAAGGCTATGGAGGGAAATAAAGATGGATCGAAAAGCCTTTTATACTGCTAAATGTATAGGTCATACAGATTAGGATGAACAGTTCTAAAAGATGTCAGTGGGAAGTGGTTTTTAGATTTCCTTCCCCTTTTCTTGAGAAAAGTATAACTAATGCAGAAGGATTAGAGTTTGGACTTGAGTTTGATACCGAAAAAGTTGAGGAAGGTATCATTCTTAAGGGTTTATCAATCATTACCCCCATTTTGACAAAACAAGAAGCCTCTCTTTTTGTATGGGAAAAAGCAAATAGAATTTTTGATTACCTATCTGCAATTCATAATTATTCGATTGAAGGTTATTTGAGTAAAATGGTCGAAGTACAGCCAGAAGGAGAAGTAAAAACAGGATACGTAGAAAGCACAGTTGGCCTTACTATACGCGAGTCAGAAGCTTTGGATTTTAACAAAGATTCCATTAAAAGAGTATTGCAAAATAATGATGAAAAGCTCGCGAGACAATTATCTCATTTCAGAAGGGGTTTGAAAACTGATGATGTCATAGAGAAATTTCGAGAGTTTTATTTAATATGTGAAGATGTATATCCTTCAGGGCATCAGTTCCTAGAGGATATTAAGCCGGTTCGCCATCTGCTGAGTCATCCAGAACTGAATAATCCAAAGCATAAGGCTACAGCAAAAACCCTGATAGGAAAAGGATTCTTGGACCCCTCGAATCCTAGAGATATGGCTGCTATAAAAGACTATTCAAATAAAACAGAGAAAAAAGCTAGGGAAATTATTAAGAGGAAAATTTAACTCTGGATGCCCCGCAATTCAGAGGCTGTCCCATAATTGACTTTAATTAGTACTATAGTTGGTATATACTTAAACCCTTGCTAAAAGAAGATGAAATTTGGGACCATACCCCTTTAATCCTACTACACAAATTTTTGAGGGATGATTGATCAATACGTCCATTTTTGGTAGAATTCACTCCAATAGCTTTAGTTTGACTTTTTATCGGCCATATTCTCTTCAAATTATGTGCTATGCATGCCAGACTGAATTCAGCCCTCACGCCTTGCAAACCTCTGGTCAAAAACTCTCGTAACCCTATATTTTGCTTAATGTGCCCAAACAGCCGTTCTACCGTTTTTGCTCTCA
>QBUN01000080.1 GCA_013180565.1 Candidatus Methanophaga sp. GoMg3.2
GATCTTGAGCGATGGGGGATAGAGTCAGTTGTAAGAGATTTTGAGAAAGTATTTGGTGTGGGGGTGAAACTGTACGTAATGAGAGAAGGAAATCACAGAGTATGAGGCGGTCTTTTAACCTCCGTCCCATCATCAGTAATTAATGGGATTCCATCTTGCTCACTTCCTGCCAGATTGATTACTGATATGCTACCAACTAACGTATCATCCTCAGGAATATCCTCTTCGTTACCAACAGCGATCAGATCACCGTGAGGACTTATGGCAACCCCTTCCGGCTCAGCCACTCGACCATCAGGGTTTTGCTCATCACCTGAGATACCCACAGGCAGCAGGCTCACGAGTGTCACATCATCAGGGTCGGTAACATCAAGAACCATGAGAGAAGCGGATTTCTCCAGAGCGAGCACTGCACAACTGCGCCCCTCTTTATTGAATATTGCCACTCCTTCGGGGTCTACTTCGCCTTCGTCATGTTTGAAATCAGGATCATCCATTGGCAGGAATTTATTTTTATCAACTTGCTGCTGTTGACCACTGCAACGGTGTTCCCCTCTTGAATAGTTACCAAAGCATCCCGACCATCGGGCGTGGTAGCAACGAACTCCGGCTACAAGTCATTGAGGTCTAATCCCATTTCTTGCCATTCCTCCGCCAACACAATAAAGTGATGCCGTCCTTCGAGAATGCGTCCTTCGACTTCCTGGGCTACTGGACTATGTTCTTCAATATATTCACGCAATACCTCATAGTCTACAAATCCCAATAAGACGAAATCGGTTCCATTCTGGAACATCGTATACCCGTCACCACCCGAAGACAAAAAGTTGTTGGTCACGATGCGGTAGGATGCTAAGGGGTCAATTGGATGATTCCCGCATAAATACAGTCAGTTGCATATCGCTTAATCCATAACTCCCAAGGCTTTTGGGTACTGAATAGAACATTTCACGCATGCTTCGTCTCGCCAGTGGCTTTCTAGAATGTCTTTATCCATGTCTCACCCAGCACCACGATCCTGTATCCCGGTGGAACACCGTCTTTGTTGGCACCTCGCCACCAGCCGCCGCAGACAGCGCCTGATACTTGTTCCCGGATGCCAGAGCTACCATAGCCATCGCTAAAGGGGCTAAAAAACCACTAAAACCACTCTATCTTTCACCATCCTTTTTCCTTTCATCTTTTATCACTTCATATTCTAAAAAATAAAGGGGTTACACCCCCTCAGCCAGACTGAAGAAATTGGGCAGCCATATCTGGGAAGTCTGTGAAGAGTCCATCCACACCATAAACGATGTAAAACTGGCGTAGTTCTTCATCCAGGCTCGGATACTGATCTGGTAGGTAGTCAGCGCGGAATGTCCACGGATGGAGCACTAATTCCCTATCATGAGCCCAGTTGACTAAATCAGGATTGTCCTCGATGCGGACCTTGGAAGGACCGATACCATTGGCATAGGTGGCAATCTCATCAAGCCCATCTTCTGTGACCATCTGGTCGTACTCCGTTCCCCCACCTATGAGCTGCACCTGTGGTAGATCTGTTACAAGATCGAATCGCATTTTCTTGAGTGGCTCTACCTCGAAGCACTGCACGTACACCTTAGCCTCCTTACCCTCGTATCCGTACTGGTGTAGGATATTCAACAGTGCTTCTTCCATTGGCAACCCCTCGCTCACATGTTTGATCTCAGGATAAATCCCGACGTCCCGGCCGGTAGTATTGTTGAGGCCCTGAATCAGTTCAATCATCTCGGCAAAAGTCGGAACCTTGAACTGAGAGTCCCCCACAGGGAATCTTCCGGGGAAAACTGGTGTACCATCCTCGTTACATCTCTCATGCACGTCCAACTGTTTAATCTCCTCAATGCTGAAGTCCGCGGCATACCAGCGCCCATCTCCACGATGGCGATCAGGAAAGACCTCTTCAACGTTGGTGGTACGCTCCAGATGAATATCGTGCAGGCATATAAACACGCTATCGTTGGTTAAGACCAGATCGGGTTCGATATAATCCGCCCCAAGAGCGTATGCCATTGTATAAGCCTCCAAGGTATGCTCGGGCAAGTAACCACTTGCTCCTCGATGCGCGATCACAATCTTATCGCCATCCTGGGCTGATACGGACAGAGCCATCGCAGCCATTACTAAAAGGGCTAATAAGCCCAGCAATACAACTCCTCTTTTTACTTTCGCTTTTCCTTTCATTTTTTTTACCTCCTAGTTATGAATTAAAAAATAAAGGGGTTACACCCCCTCAGCCACAAAGCACGTGCTCATCCACAATCTCGCCAGAGTCGCTTATCACCTTTAAGGATACCTTGTCTCCATCCACACTGACCATGCAGTAGTGCTTGGATGGATAGAAATACTCAACGTCTCCGGACCACGGCGTATCTTGTTGCGCATAGAATGGCGCACCTGCTCCACCAGAGATAATCTGCCAGACGGAATGGGTGAAATTTGCATTCGCGGATCCGTCAAGGTGCACAGGTGTCTCACTGTCTACACACATTCTGT
>QBUN01000079.1 GCA_013180565.1 Candidatus Methanophaga sp. GoMg3.2
CTTATCATGTTTTTCTCTTCTACTTCCATCATATCAAACACCTATTTTTATTTTGACATATCGGTATTTAAAGGTATATTTATCTAAAGCAGGCTATTAAAAAACTCCTGTCCACATATTGAAGAAGGCGATAATAAGCGAGATGGTGACCATTATTTTTGACCAGGCGCCGTAAGCATCTGCGCCTAATGTTTTTGTTAAAATTGGAATTAGAATTAACCCACGCAGGTTCACAATGAGGGTCGTGATGCCTACGAGTCCCACACGCTGTGCGAACAGTTTGTATTCGTGCATGTGTTATTTCCTATGAATATAAGCTTGCTTTTTGGTGCTCCCCCTTTTGAATCGTGATAAATAATTTGGTAATGATTAGGGATATTAAGTCATATAATCAAGTAGATATTATCTCTTACTTGGTAGTTTTGGCATTATAACCGGTGTTCCTCAAGTGGTAGATTGATCAAAAAATTCGTTATGCAAGCCATAGTTCCATGTCGCTATCCCACTAATAACCAGAGCAGCCATAATCCAGGTAAGCAAAAAAGCCATACCAAAACCAATAACGCCTATTGCTGTTGGGGCAAAACCGCCCCATAAACGTGCTATAACAACTAATCACAAATACCAGAGGTTTATTTCGCATGTTCTCTGATGTAATCCACCAACGCTCGTCTGGTTGAGTGCCATTTTCTTCCTATTTTAACTGCGTCTAACAATCCTTGTCTTGCTCTCAAACCGAGATATTCCGGTGAATATGTGCACTCCTTTACCTTCGCCAATTGCGCAAGAGGCACCAGCTCGTCAATGTCACCAAATATCGCCAAATAGAGGATCAGTGATTCGTCTTCGGATTTTGCAATGAAATTTTCAAACGGTCCGAGATTTCCTTCATCTGCAATGTGTAGAAAATGATAGTATTTTCCACGCTCTTCTTTCCTAAGAACAATAGGTGGATAGCCCTCTTTCATAAGATAAAGGTTGGTAAGGAGGCGTGCCACTCTTCCATTGCCATCGGCAAACGGATGAATTTCTACCAGCTTATGATGCAAGAATGTAGCGGTTTTTATTGGATGCTCCTTTCTCTCCTTATCCTTTAAAAGTGCAATTAAATCATCTATCAGGTGATAGACTTTTGAGAAGTCAGGAGGCGTTTTGGTTGCTCCAGTTATCCTCACATTATGAACACGGTATTTTCCAGCGTCAACATCTATACCCCTAGTTACAACTTCATGGATTCGCTGTATGGTTATATGGTCTATTTCCCTTTTCTCCTTTGCTATTGCTTCTATCAAGTCGAAAGCTTCGGCATTGTTAGTTGCTTCTAAGTGTTCCCTTACCGATTTCCCGCCTATTGTTAATCCCTCTCCAAGCACGAGTTTAGTTTCTTGAAGTGTAAGTGTATTGCCTTCAATAGCATTTGAGTGATACGTATGCAGTAACCTTAGTTCTTCTCTAAGTTTTCTCACTGCACTCTCTGGTAGATGTCTATGCGCGTCTAAACGTTCTTTCTTACGCCGGATTCTTCCGAACAAATCATGTCGGAGCGAAGTATCGGTATCGGGCATTTTCTCACTTAAACGATAGATATAATGAAACTATATAATATCATAACCTTAACTCCGCATGGATGGGGAATAGCACATGATAAAAAACAAAAATTCGGTGTCAATTCATCATTTAAGTCAGTTACGATTGGTTTTTTATGGTACTAACCTATTCCCAATAGGGGGAATAGGAAAAGACAAAGGTATCTGTCCTATTTAGTGTTTGATCAGCAAAAGATAAGATATTATGGGGTATTTGATGCGACATATCCCCTAAGTGATGCAGAGTTAAGGATCATAAATATAAGAACTGATGAGTTTTAAAATAAATACTGCACGGGCATTGTGCTTGTTGAATAAATCCAATATTGTCTTAATCGTTGATTACAAGAGGATGGAACAATTCATGCTCAACTACGGGCTGAAGCCGTCAGAGGCATTGCACGTTTTGACAATGAGTAAAACGAAGACGAGTTATATCCTATCGGAAGATGGAGAATTTGACAACGTGGAATGGATAGAGAGAATTTGGCCGGGAAAGGAAGAGCTTTGATTTGTAGCAAGTTGGAAGATTTTAATAAACCCTTTCCCCCATCTTAGCTTCTTCGTGATTTTTCATTTTCTCCTCTTCCCTTTCAATTCCAATTTAATGTATTCGAGCATACACTAGGGAATACCGCCCTTTGAATATGCTAAATCGAAATAAATGGTTTTCATTACTTTTAACAGACAAAACGAACATTGTGTTTATTATCGAGAAAAAAGAGGATAGTGAGATTATCGAATGTTGCTGGTTGACATATATCAACTGGAAAGAAGGGCAGGGGGAAGTATCTATCTATATCGGAGAAAAGAAATGGCAACTAATCCAATCCAACCAATAAAGGCGGAAAGGATATCAACCGCCACGATAAGAGAGGATTTACGTGATAACATCCTGGCTTTCCGTCTCTCCCCTCTCCAGCAATAACACA
>QBUN01000078.1 GCA_013180565.1 Candidatus Methanophaga sp. GoMg3.2
CCGTCTTTCCGATCCTTCTGCGGCCGTAGACTATTATGAACTCAGCTCTGTCAGAGTTGTATGCATCTTTAAGTATCTTCAGCTCGTGTTCTCGATTAACGAATTTTTGTTTGGTCATGATTATTATAATCGTGTTTAAAATATATAAAGGGCTGCATGGTTAAGACCACAAGATTACACGGATTTACACGAGAGGATAATCATGGAGGTTGAATTTCAGTTTTCCGTTCTTGCGAAGAGGGGGAGGGATGACTCTAGAGGAAATTGGGGACGAGCCTGCAATAAAGTATCTCAACCAATTGAAAGGAGCTGGAGCGATTCCGAAAAAAAGCAAGCTTGACAAGGCTGTAAATGCGATTTTGACTGCGGATAGCAAAGGTGATCCTGTTGCCAATGAATTTATAAAAGATGCAGAGGATATCGTGTTGGACCTTGACCGTATAGGCAAAGTTGAGGCACTGGAGAAGACGCTGAAAGGCATAGGGCTCTCCAGGGAATCTGTTGATGTAAAGAATTACGGGAGAGCCCGGCTGAATGCTGCTGTTGTGCTTGGAATGATTGGAGCGTATGCTTATGACCAGACAAATAATATGCGCGACGCAAGTGAGTGCGGGACTAACACCTTGTGCGCATACAAACACGAATTGGCCTATCAGAGCCATGGCGGGCTTTCTGGAGAATGCGAAGATGAGTGGTGAGACTGAAGGGCTTTGGATTGAGCTTGACGGGTCTGAGGAGCATGGCATGTTTTATCTTGCAAGCCCGTGCAAGGCGGACCTTACTGTGCGGAAGACCGAGTGCAATTGCAAAGAGTATTATGGTACATCGAATCTATCTGCGGAGTATGTTATCCAGGAGTGGGGGGTTATGTACGCCCTCCACCACCGAGTAACCCGGGCGAGCCCCAGCAGCCGTATCTGGTGCATGGCATTAGAGACACTCTCAATTTTCATGTGGATTTCCCTGAGCCTGACCGTACTGCCACGTACAGGGGGCCGACAGTGACATTCATGTATCGCCCTGAATGCGAGGACGGCAAAGAGGGCAGTTCAGAGTGCAGGCAGGAGGAAAAAACACTTAACGATGGAGATCCGGTTGGCCCTGTGATGCTTTCCCAGGCACTTGCGTGCATGAATGGAAGCAAACTTATATCCGGCGGGTTGAAAGACTGGGTTCGTGTGAATCTAGGTGAAATGCCTGTTGCTCATACAGACAAATATGTATATGCCGGCAGGATAGACAATAATTTCGAGCAGGGGACAGTTTTCAAGAAGTGCATCAAGGGCGACTGGTGGAATTTCTGGAATGGGCCAGACAAGACTGTGGACTGCATAAAGATCAAGGCGGAAGGTTATGCTGATTATGTGCCGAATTTCTGCTACGAGAGAAAATGGGACAAAGCAAGCCAGGCGCAAGTAGGTATTTTTGCAGTAGAGATAGTTGCCGGGACCGTGGCTGCGGTAGCCGGAGGGGCTGCATCCGGCGGTGCCGGGGCAGCGCCTGCATACTGTCTGGCGACCACTGCTGTGTCAGCTGCGGGTGCATGGGTGCTTGCCGAAGAAATGCGTGATGACAAGTGGCCGAACGGGATAATAGACAAGTAAGAATTCATGCACGTTTTTTGATATGCATGCCTATTTCTTTGTTTGGAGAGCCTTCGAGAATTTCAATATCCCAAGTGCTCATAGGATATTTTGCATAGTATATACCTGTACCGGGGTATAATTCATCATAACCATCAGTCAGACCCGGCTCTGTCAGTTCCGTATCATGTTCCCACTCGAAATCGCCAAAAATCTTAGCTTCAATGGGACGGATTGAGCTGCCGAGGCGGTAACAGAGTTTATTTCCAGCCATATCCAGAAAAGCCTGGTTGACAACTATAAGCTGTTCGTCTCTATTCCCGTCAGACATTATCCCCATATACATCTGTGGTTTTTGCCCACGGAAGCCCTTGTGGTTGCCCATTAATTTGTCATTTGCTTTTGATTCGCGGAACAAATCACGGACATATTCCCAGCCGTGATAGATGGTGGATTTTTCAAGCACAGTGCAGTCGCCGTCCGGGGTGATGTAGTCTGCAGGGTTAAGGGACATGGGAGGAGTCCAGCCGTCTATGATTACTTGGGACGCATCGTTTGGGTCTTCCAGCTCTCCTGCCGTGCTGTCTTCTACCCATTTGTCGAGTTCCAGCATTCCTGCGTCGTCTGCTTCCTGCTCTCCCTGCGAGATCTCTCCTATTTTGTCACTGATTACTTTATCCATTGGTTTATCAACACAGCCAGAGAATAGCGTTAAGGCGGTAACAACCATTAAAATAGCTGCTGCGCATGCGAATGTACGTTTCCTGGTCTTCGGGTCTAATGTGATTTTTCTTCTCACCAGCTTATAACACAGATTTTAGCTTGATATTATCAGATTAACCGTGACTATCAACTTATCATCCGCCAATACTCGACACCGGAGTCAATGTTCTCACAATTGCTTACCGAACTCCCTATCCAGGATTTCCG
>QBUN01000077.1 GCA_013180565.1 Candidatus Methanophaga sp. GoMg3.2
AAAGAGGATGAGTACAGCAAAAGAAGAAGTACAAATGCTCGACTAGGAAGAGATTGAACGAAGAATGATGTCTTGCTCATGATGCAGGTAACATGAGCTTTTTATGGAAAAGGCGCATGTATTTGTCCTTGTAGTAATCGGAACAGGATTGTCACTAAATGCCTATGCTAGGTATAACCTTTCTGTGGGTTCTGAATTATAGAGGCTGTCTCACAGTTGGTTTTGGCACCAAAAATATTCCTTCTTTTTTGATTTAGAGCATTATCTACCTTTCTTTTTCGCCCGATTTTGAATTGTTGGACAGTCTCTATAGTTATAAAACTCACCGCCCTTCCATTCCTTCCACCTAAAATACGAGTACATCAATTTATGTCTCAGCAACAATGTCAATTCCATTTAAAGTAACATCTGCTATTATCCTCAAATTTTCATTTGAATCATTTAAAAAATCCCTGAGGTATTTTTCAGCTTCTTCTGGCGCAGCTTCATAAATCTTAATCAAAGCCCATAATGCAAATTCGCTAATAAACGAATATTCGTCGTTGTAGTTATACCGTTTTAATATTTTACATGCTTTTTGGGGGGCAAAACACCCAAGTTCACCTATCGCGGGTATCCCTGCCATTTTATCAGCTAAAGTTCTACGAGTTAATACCATTTTATTGAATAAGGTTATCATCAACTCGGGATGATTTTTTGTAGTACCAATGAACCACTTCACAATATTTTTAATTGTCTGATTTCCCAATCCTAAAGCATCTAAAACGCGAACAACCTTTTCAGGGTCTGATTTTTCAATGGATTTTTCGAATATCCAGTTTACAGTATAAAACTGTCGTGGCTCCGTCAGGGATATTTGTCCTTTAAGCACATTATAAACCTGATAATTTTTTATAAAATCAAATGCTATCTTTAGCCCATCAATAATACCTCCAAATGGTTTTATTTTAGTCTGTTCACCTATCTCTTCTTCAGCTTCTTCTAATGTTATTTTAGCCATGCATCGAAGTAATTGATCCGGGTCATCTGTTAATGATCTTACAAATTTTTTGGTTATGTCGGATCTTTTCTGTTTTATCAAGTCCAACGCCTGAAGCCCAACAAATTTAGAAAAAACATTATCTGCATTGATAAATGGTTCAATTAATTCCGGTGATTTCACAATAATTTTTGCAAGCACTTTGTCTATGCTAAAAAGTCGAGTTATAGAATCATTGCTAAGCGCGACTATCTTTTTAAGTAATTTTGAAGTGCCCTCAGGGCTCTCTTCAGCTATCTGATTCAAAATAAGTATTGAGAAATCTAAAATCACATCTTTTCCTTCTCCAATTAATCTGTCCAGGGTTTCAATTAGTTCGTCTGTTGTTTTACCCTTTAATTGATTTATTGGGATAATATATTCCTCTTCCTCAACTTCTATCCCCCACTTTTTTAAGGCTTCTAGTGCCATTTTATAACGTATGTTCCCTTTTTTCCTATATCTATCCAAAGCTTCTTTTAACAAAGCAACGGTCTCAATGGTATCATGTTGCGATTCGACTATGTGTAGAATGATATAAAAATCAAGGTTGCTTTTTTCACTGAATAGTTTTCCCAATATTGGGAGCATTGGCTCAGGGTCCAATCTGAGGATTGTAGTAGACGAACGAACGATTCCTGTTAATATCCGCGGATCATCTTTATCTAAAAGTTCTTTAATCAATTCAAAAATGTACTCTCGATCTTTTTTGTCTAGTTTAATAAAAAGGTCGTCAAGAATATTTGCAAACGACTGAAGCACATTAATGTTACCCCCATTAACGAGCTTATTTAGTAAATTTATTATTTTGTTGGACTTTATATCTGCGTGACCCAACAATATATCAAAAATCACCATCGAGGTGTAAAAGTCTTCTGGTGCGTCTATCAAATAACTAATAACTTCATCATTTATTACGCCATAATATTTGATCAAATGATATGTAGTCTCCAAGATATTTTCAGGCGTCTTTTCTAAAGAATAATAATATTCACCGGCACGTCTGTGATAGTCTTTTGGGTCGTCTATCAGGTTGTAGCTGAACTCTCTTATCAAGTCATGAAGATAGTAAAGTTTCTCCTTATTTTTCACAATCAGTTTTTTTCTAAGTCTCCTTAACCTCTCTTTAACATTTCCACCACCCGCAACATGCACACAAGCTTCTGATGTGACAGGGGTTCTAAAGACAGATATCGCCTGCAATACCCTCTTTTCATCGTCATCAAGTCGTACATATATCTCATCATAAAGATACTCCTCTATTCCTGTCTCTGGAAGGTTCTCCAAAATCTCAGACACGTCCATCTCACCTTTCAAGCTCACGAACATCTGGAGCGATAAAGGATGTCCACTCATCCGTTTATCTATCTCGGTTAACTGCTCCTGCGATACCTTGACACCCATCTGCTCCAGATATTCCTTCGTAGCTTCAAAATCAAAACCTTCTATGCCTTTTTCTGTAACCTGCTTTTTGCCACGGTCTATCGGGCT
>QBUN01000076.1 GCA_013180565.1 Candidatus Methanophaga sp. GoMg3.2
GCAATTGCGAATATCGCCTCGAAACCTGGTGGTTCTGGTGTTGCCTCTGCTGCCTTCTCTGCTAACTTCTCTGCTGCTTCCTCTGCTAGCCTCTTTACTTCCGCTGCTGCTGCCGCTGCTGCTTCCTCTGCTACCTTCTTTTCAAGTTCCGCTGCTGCCGCTGCTGCTGCCTCTTCTACTGCCGCTACTGCCTCTTCTACTGCCACTTCCGCTTTCTGCACTCCTGTTCCTGTAATGAACGTTTCCTCCTCAGCAACATGCCCATCGCCATCATCTGCCTTCACTGTGTATTCGCCTGTTACAGCATCTGTTGTATCAAACGTTGCACGGAACGTGGCGTTTTCTACCTGAACAGTCTGTGGTGGTAATTCCGTAGTCGGACTTATACAGGTTATAACAATTGTATATCCATCCTTCCTGTTTGATTCCCCTCCGACTACCAGTGGTGCCGGTGCGTTGACATCAGCAACTGGATGGAGCCATACGAAAGGTGTCTCCGCTTTTAGTCTTAGTTTCACCATCAGATCATCAGAACCTGGCGCGTAGATCATATCCTCAAGTATATCCTGAATCTCCGTCTGCGTCTTTGTCGCTATGGAAGGTCCACTTAGATCTTTTATGCCATACTTCTTATCGAATGCTACAGTTATGTCCTGTTCACCAGTCATGCCCCAATATCCGTCCATTCCTGGGGTAAGCACATATACGTCATAATAACCCGTAGTGGCATCCTCCTGCACCGTCATCTTCTTTGAGTATGTATAATCCGTCGTCGATACACTTGCCCTTCTTTCTGATAGTCCGGTAGCACCTTTATCTAATAGTGATTTTCCGCCACCACCCTTTGGTGGTACGCTCAAGATCGTCACTTCAGTCGCCCCCTGCGCAGTACCAAATGCCGTAAAGTCGTCTTCAAGTGCAACTGCATCTGAGGACAGTTCTGCTGTCATTGATGGTGTCGTCAGCAATACCGCATCCTCGCCGTCAGGGCTTCTTGTAGGTCGCTCTTCTTCCGCTGCTTTATCACAATCGATCCATGCTTTTAGTCTCACTGAGCCTGGTACGTTCATCCCTACATCGGTTGTCGTTACCTCCTGACTGAATTCACCATCTACTAACACCATGTTCGTCAGTTTCTTATACAGTACATCATCTACGTATACACTAACATACGTGCCTGAAGTAGCAGTACCTTTTATAGTTACCTTATCGCCAATCACCACGGTTGATGGCAGGTCAAAAACCACTTCTTTCTCTAATACTGTTATGTCTACTGTGTCAGAATCGCCAACACGCGGATTCGCTATTCCACCTATATCTGCTGGCCCTGTAACAGTTACCTCGATCGTATAGGATCCTGTATCGGTAAACTCGACTGCATACTTCCTGGTTCCGTCTGCATCAATTGAGTGGTTGAATTGGTCCGTTGCACCCATTGGTGTGTCATCGATACCCGCTTTGAATGTCACATCATCACTTAAAGGAGAAGCGGCAACATTTATTTCATCGCCTGCTACACCTGTTACAATGAGTTTTACTGTGTCTAGTTCAACTGTAGTGGTCGTATCAGCCTCAATTGCAATTTCTCCTTTTAGTATTGCTAAAGGTTTTACACCGCTCTCGACTTTCAATCCACATGCCTGCGCATCGTCTGTCTTTACCTTAAAGGTATAAGCACCAATAGTCCATCCTGTGGTCTCGAGGTTGTTATCGCCATACTTGTCATTCAAATACGCAACGGTTATGTCTGTAAATTGCTGATTATTTACGTCGTCATATTTCATTTGCCCATCAGGACCAATTACAACAAGATCAACTTGATCCTCAGGAAATAAGTTCATTCCACCGGTATCTATTGTAAGTGGTGTTTTTAAAGCGATGGACGATACCTCCTTTGTACCTACTTTTAGTTTTAATGGCATGTCTGCATCTTCAATCGAAAGCTGTGCTTCAAACGTTGCCGGAATTCCGGTTACATAGTTCACATAATAAGCACCTGACGTTGGCCAATTTACATTGTAAATACGGTCTTGAGCATCTGTCTGATATACATTCTCTACATCACCACTTACTAGCCTGGATATTGTCACTGTCCCAGTGAACCCCTCGAATTGTAAATTCTGTCCGATCAGCACTTTTTGTGCCGCCGTCTGTTTTGAGATATGGTTGAAGTTATCTGTCTTGCTCTCAGCACTTACCATCGGCATCGTCGCTGCAAGCACAGAAACGACCATAATCGCAGCCATTGCAATACCTATTATCTCTTTACCTTTACTTCTTGTATTCATTTTTTTTCTTTTCACCTCCTATTTTTTTTCAATAGAAAAGGGGGCATAATATTACTTCAGGTCCAGCGCCTTACCTTTCGCCTTTGCCTTCTGCATTTTCCCCCTCCCATACATTCTAATCATAGTATCTATTAATACTTTTATTCTTTTCGATTTTTTATGATTGCGATTACGGGCACACCAGGCGTAGGAAAGACGAGTGTGTGCAAAGCACTAGGCA
>QBUN01000075.1 GCA_013180565.1 Candidatus Methanophaga sp. GoMg3.2
ACTATCCAACGCTGCAAAGCATTGGAAAAAGGAGAGGGCACTAAATCTCCTGCGTGATGGTAAGGTAACACTTCGCAGGGCTGCCAAGATTGCCGAAGTCACTTATGTTGAGATGTTGGATTTATCTTCTCAGGTGGACATAGCGATTAAAATGGAGCCAGAAGACGTGATTAAAGATTTAGAGGGCTGATGGTAGTACTTGACGCTTCGCCGCTAATTTATTATAGCTAATTGTATTAGCCATAAGAGAAAACGATATCCTGGTAACAAATGATAAGATGCTCAGACTCGTTGCTCTCGCTCATGGACTAAAGGTTCATTGGGCTACTACGCCAATTCTTGTAGCCTGCAGAGAGAACAAGCTCACTATTTCTCAGGCAAAATCAATGATAAATCGCCTTGTAGACACAGGACTGCGTGTTAAGCCGCAAACGCTGGTGGTGATTTATACGGTTATTGAAAGTACTGAAAGGTGATAACATCCATTTATCCTGACGAAGAGCAAAGATGTGAAAAATGCATTTTTACGGTTATAGATACATCACGGATGGAAATAATTGAAAGGAGAGAGGAGAGACGAAGTACTGAAATATCTGAACACGATAACAGAATTGGACATAATGGAAAAAGGGGTAAAAGGAGACTAAGATATACGACTAAAAGAATAATAATAATAAGCTAATTGTTCTGAGGCATGATATAGACAGACAGCGGATTTTCGCATCATCAATGAATGCACAGAAAGCAGATGTTGTTATAGTTTATTTATAAGGGTGCTAACCAAACTTTATTGTGAGGTATAATTTAAGAGAGAGCGCTAAGATAGGAGTCAAAGATATTTATTTTATTTTATAGTGCCGTATCTGAATTGACTTTCTGGTGGGAGGGTGATAAGAGGATCGGCATTGGGCAGCGGGAGCTATCTGCAAAAAAAGACACCGATTGCACTGATTTTTAATTTAAGTACATAAAAGCATATCATGATATTGAGAATAAGATTTTGGTGGGGCTGAGTGGATGAAAATAGAAGAGATAAAGAGAAGGTATAAGGATGAATGGGTACTTGTAGAGGTTTTGGCAGAGGATGAACTAAGAGAGCCGGTTGAGGTTGAGTTGATAGCTCACAGTAAAGCAAGAGATGAGATATACGAAGCATTAAAGGAGACAAAGACTAAGTACACATACCAGTTTTATACAGGAGAGATACCGAAGAAAGGATATGCGGTGGCTTTTGATGAGCTTAAAATCACTAAATATGCTGGGAGTGACTGCGCATAACATTAAAGCGATTGTCTATAATCTACCAGAAAGAGTTACGTAGATGGATTGCGTGGATTGAGCTTTTTACGAAGGTTTAAAGTTTGTTTGGACTTTCAAGAGGAGGTATTAGAGGTAGAGTAGGGAGAGGATCCCGTGTCTGTTACGAATTTGGTAAATGTAAAGCTTGTGGAGAAGCTTTTGTGGCTTATTGAACGGCTAAAAGAGACGAGAGGTTTGAGAATATTTAAATTTAAGCTGGCTGGGGACGGTGCGGTGAATAATAGGATAACGAAGATACTGAGTGGCGAAAAAATATATAACAATAACCTTATATAAAAGACTAAAGGCGGCATTGCAATGAAAGGATATATATTTCATGGGATTATTGAAAAAGAGGGGGACGTGTACTGCGCACTCTGTCTCGAATTGGACATTGCCACAGAGGCGGATACATTAGAAGGTGCGAAGAAGAACCTGAGGGAGGCAGTTGAAGGTTATGTCGAATCTGTTGTGAGAGATGGTGAAGAAGATGATTTTATTCCACGACCAGTTCCGGAAGAGGTAATAAAAGAGTATGAACTTAGGTTTAAAAAATATTTAAGTTCTTTTAGACCACCAGAACTTTACGGATACAGTGAGATGGTACATGCCAAAATACCGCAAGCTGTCGAGTAAGGATGTAGAGAAGATCTTAATAAAACATGGTTTTAAATTTGTTTCTCAGAAGGGAAGTCATAGACAATTTAAAGGCGTTGTTAAAGGTCGAAAAAGAAGGGTTACAGTCCTTGCCGATAGAAAGAGTTTCCATCCAAAGACGCTTAAAAGCATGATTCGTCAATCGGGATTGACAGAAGAGGAGTTTTTGGGGAATAAATGAATTTGGGAGCAAAGGTTATAATATGAAAATTGCATACAAAGTTTTTCTTTTAGCACAAACCTTTTCTATCGAACTTTAAGAAAGTTTGATCAAAACGCTTCGCGGAAAGAAAAGCTTTACCAAAAGAATATATTCTTTCTTAGCACAGGTTCTTTCTTTAGAAAGAAAGTGTTGCGTGCCTCGTAGCTTAATCGCTCAGAGGGTTAAAATCCCTCCTGTGCTGTTTACCCGTATCTGTGTAGAAGCCAACAGTGGCAGGGTGTCCCTCGTGAGAGGGAATCTGAAGAGCCTGAGGCGGTCTTTAGCCCGAAGCACAAGCGAACCAGTGGTGGGATATGCTAAGCGACGACCCTCCGTCACTTTGGGGA
>QBUN01000074.1 GCA_013180565.1 Candidatus Methanophaga sp. GoMg3.2
GCAAAAGCAATACCATCCCTTTTACACAATAGAATAGACGTTAGTTCACCTGCATGAATATTTCTTAACTTCGCTTTCTTTTGTTCATACGCGTTGATCAATTCGGAATCCAAATGAATAACCTTAAACCCTTGCTCTAAAATATCATCAACGAAATCATACCCTGCTTCCTTTGCCCTCAAAAGCTCGTTATAGACCTCAAAAGTGATTATAATACTCGTTTCAGAAAACAATTTCCTTAACAAATCAGCTCTACCTATTTTGCCAAGCATGCTCAGTATATCAGTATCAAATATCATATTATAGGTATTTCCTGAGCTTCTCGTCCATTTCTTCCGCTGGTCTCGCCTCTATCTCCCTTGTAAATCCTCTCTTCCCTAAAATCGTTGACGAGGTCATTGAAAATGAAGAACTCTTTGAATAATCTACCAGATGGTACCATTGCCTACGTGGATTCAAATATATTCATATATGATGCGACCAATCATCCGAAATAGGCTGCCTCTTGCTCTATATTTTTAGATCGCATTGAATCTGGTGAAATTAGTGGAGTTACATCCATATTGAGCATCAATGAAACAGTACACAAATTGTCTATTATCGAGTTATCAACAAAATTGAAGAAGAAACCGGCGTTAATAATAGCGTTGGTTAAAAAGGATCCTTCGCTTTTAGATAATCTCGTGGCACCCTTCTTAGCTGCAGAGAACATAATGAACATGAACTTGGAAATCGTTAATCTTCTGGTTCCAATGTTTGTAGTAGTATTAGAATCTATGAAAAGGTATCGTCTCATGTCAAACGATGCTATACATGTTGCAACAATGAAGAAGCGTGGAATAACCGATATAGCAACAAACGACCCTGACTTTGAAAGGGTTAACTGGTTAAAGGTCTGGAAGCCTTAAACAAAATACGCGTTACCGATCACGCATTACCCATTACTGATCACGAGATATGTCACACATGAAAGACAAAACTGTTTCCGTTGTTGGTTTAGGGTATGTTGGTCTCCCCTTAGCGAAGGCGTTCTCAAAGCATTTGCAGACAATTGGCTTTGACGTAGATAACGAAAAGATAAGACTGCTAAAAAGGAACAAAGACAACATAGAATGCACTACAGATCGATCTAAGATAAAACACGCGGACTTTGTTATTATTGCCGTGCCCACACCAGTAACAAAGTCTAAGGAGCCAGACTTGCGATATATAAAATCCGCAGTAGAAACAGCCGGCAAGAACCTAAAGCGAGGTGCCACAGTGATATTAGAATCTACTGTTTATCCCGGCGTTACCGAAGAAGTTGTCACTCCTGTTTTAGAAAGTGAGTCAGGACTTAAATGTGGCGTGGACTTCAAAATCGGTTATTCTCCCGAAAGAATAAATCCCGGCGATGAAGAACATGATTTAACAAAGATAACGAAGATAGTTGCGGGAATGGACGAAGATACAACGGAAAGATTAGCTACGCTTTACGGGTTGATAACAAACGTGTATAACGCTAGAGACATAAGAACAGCCGAAGCTGCAAAGGTTATTGAGAACATTCAGCGGGATTTGAACATCGCACTGATGAACGAACTAGCGCTAATATTCCATAAGATGGATTTGGATACGAAATCAGTTTTGGATGCGGCAGGCACGAAATGGAATTTCCAGCCTTATAAGCCGGGTTTGGTTGGTGGGCATTGCATCCCGGTTGATCCCTATTATCTTGTGTATAAAGCGAAGGAGCTGGGTTATCATCCTCAAGTGATACTAGCGGGGAGGGCAATAAATGATTATATGCCGAAGCACGTGGCAGAAATGGCGATTAAGGGCTTGAATGAAGTTGGTAAGGTGATCAAAGGCTCTAAAGTTTTGATCATGGGTTTGACATACAAAGAGAATGTGCCGGATACAAGGGAATCGCCGGTGAGGGAGATGGTGAAGGAACTTAAGGAGTTTGACGTTGATACCTATGGTTATGATCCTTTACTCAGCAAGGAGGAGATAGAGGGGTTTTTTGTGAAGGCTCTGGATGATTTTAATGTGAAAGTTGACTGTGTGATTGTGGGGGTTGCGCATGATGAGTTTAGGATGATGGAATTAGAAGATTTAAAAAGGATGATGAACAACAAGCCGGTATTAATTGACGTGAGGGGGATCTTTGATGAAGAAGCAGCCGAGAAGGAAGAATTTTATTATCGGGGATTGTGATGCATAAAAATAAGGCGTTTGCGGAAAGAACAACTTTTCTCGAAGAGAACTTTACTTTCTTAGCACAGGTTCTTTCTTTAGAAAGAAAGTGTGCGCGTGCCTCGTAGCTTAATCGCTCAGAGGGTTAAAATCCCTCCTGTGCTGTTTACCCGTATCTGTGTAGAAGCCAACAGTGGCAGGGTGTCCCTCGTGAGAGGGAATCTGAAGAGCCTGAGGCGGTCTTTAGCCCGAAGCACAAGCGAACCAGTGGTGGGATATGCTAAGCGACGACCCTCCGCCACTTTGGGGA
>QBUN01000073.1 GCA_013180565.1 Candidatus Methanophaga sp. GoMg3.2
GTACCACCAAACGTCCAATACTGGAAGATAGCACCAGGAGATAACGCATGGAACTGGGAAGCATGTTTGCAAGGAGGATATATTGCAATAGGCTGGGCCGACCTGGGCGATATTAGTGTTTTATCTCAGGAAGACTTCAATAAGCAACGCGACAAAATAATAACTCAACATCCCGACTGGACAAAAACGGCTCTCAATCAGGTCTGGAAATTTGCACATATTCCAAAAGGTTCGGTCATAGTTGCAAATCGAGGAACAACAGAAGTATTGGGTTTTGGACATGTGACCGGAGGATACCATTTCGTGCATGGAGAGAGGTACGGACACCGTCTGCCTGTCGAATGGTACGATACCGATGTACGAAACGTAAACGAGTCTGGTTGGCGACGGGCTATGGTCCGGCTAAAGCGCTCCAAGGTTGATAAAATAGCTAGAATACCACAGGAATCAAACGCATGGGTCTTTCAAGCCAATCCTCTGTATTACGACCTGAAATCAGCAATTATGTCTCTTGATGAATTAATCTGGCAAATCAACCAATCACAAAAGCAAATACACGCAGGAGACACCGTTTATCTCTGGATGTCAGGATCAAACGCGGGAATTCTTGCTGCTGGGACTATCCTGACAGAGCCAACTGAGATGCCAATGGCTGAAAAAGAACAAGCATTTGTTAAATCCACTGACAAGTTTGAAAAGCTAAAAACACGCGTGCAAATCAGGGTAGAACACGTGCTAAAGACGCCACTATTACGCAGTGAACTACTCAAACACCCAATCCTAAAAGAAATGGGCGTTATCAAGTTCCCAAACGCCACAAATTTCCGGTTAACGTCAGAAGAAGCAAATGAACTGGAAAAGATTGTAGGAAACGGAGGGTATGGAAAGCAGCCCATCCTGCCAATCTATACGCTTGATGATTTTACCGAAGATACAGGGTTCGAACCTGAGGTCATTGCAGGCTGGGAACGTATACTCAAACGCAAGAAGCATATTGTGTTTCAGGGTCCACCCGGTACCGGTAAGACATACGTGGCGGAACGCTTGGCTAAGATGATGGTGTCGGGAACTTATGGGTTCGTTGAAACGGTACAATTCCATCCGGCATATGCCTATGAGGACTTCGTACAAGGTATTCGTCCCAAACCGGTGGATGGTGGGTTAACCTATGAATTAGAAGAAGGTAGATTCCTGGAATTTTGTCGAAGAGCAGATGAAGAAGCAAATGATGTGCCGTGCATACTGATTATAGATGAGATCAATCGAGCACATCTTTCACGTGTATTTGGAGAGCTGATGTACTTGCTGGAATATCGCGACAAGGCGATACCGTTAGCAGCAGGAGGTGAGCCGTTTAGGATTCCTGAGAATGTTTATCTCATAGGTACAATGAATACAGCGGACCGTTCTATTGCTCTTGTAGATCATGCGTTGCGGAGGCGGTTTTCCTTCATCCGGCTGAATCCTGATTACAATATCCTGAAGAACCAACTGGAAAAGCATGGACACCCCGTAGATTCTCTAATAAGTGTGCTGAAAGAGATCAACATGGCGATAGATGACCCAAACTACGAGCTGGGAATATCGTTCTTCATGACGGATAGCGAAAATCTAAAGGAAATATTGCCAGACATCTGGGAAGGTGAAATCGAGCCATATCTTGAAGAATTCTTCTATGATAATCCAAAAAAAGTCGATCCATTCCGATGGATTGCGCCTGTCGAGAACAAGCTCAAGGATTGGATTGTGTGATGGTCGGAAAAGTAATAGAACTTGAGGAAGAAATAGCTCGTTCGATCCCAAGCACTGAGTTTGATGAAGAGACAGCATTAGCGCTTTATCATGGGTCTCATATCGAGGTAGATTTCCCGAGTCCGCTGAACGATCAATGCTATGTATTACGATCCCAAGGATACGTTGGACAAATTCCTGTACCCGAGGATATTCTGATACGAATCAGTCCAAAGGTGCCTATCCACAACCTCTTCCGCATGTTAGAGTATGCCTACGATCTAAAATCTTTCCTATTATTGGAGGGCATGAGCACCGTTGACTCTTTAGATGACCTTTTCGAGAACCTTGCCGCGATATTAGCAAAAAGGGTGCTGGACCGTGCACGTAAGGGGCTTTATTGTGACTATATAATAGATGAAAAATCGTTACCATACCTCCGTGGCCAAATAAAGGTGATGCCGTCCTTACGTGCTGCAATGCGTGGCTCAACACGGTTAGAATGTGAATATGAGGAACACACACCAAATGTGGATGACAACCGTATTCTTGTATGGACGCTCTACCAACTGCCTCGATTTCGTCTTAAACGGGAAGACGTGCGACACCACGTTCGCCAAGCCTATCGTGCACTCGCAAGTGCTGTGGATGTTAAGAGTCTGGAACCACGAGTCTGTATAAATCGCTTCTATCACCGTTTGAATGATGACTATCGGCCTATGCATGGCTTGTGCCGGTTCTTTCTGGAACAC
>QBUN01000392.1 GCA_013180565.1 Candidatus Methanophaga sp. GoMg3.2
CTGTTGAATGGCCCTTTGGCAACATAAAGCAAAATATGAAGTTTCGGGGGTTTCATACAAGAGGGCTAGAAAATGTGCAGATCGAGCATAATCTTGTATGCACTGCACATAATCTGGGGGGGGATGTGGGGTAAATTAGATGGTAGTGTGGCTGCTTTATCTAATATTAAGGGTTTGGTAGCTAATTTCGCATTTAGGGTATCAAGTATTTATGTTTTTATTCGTATTTCCTCTCGGAGAGTCATGAACTTCCGATTTTTGTTGATTTACTGACATTGCCTTTATGTATAATAAAATTCTATAATTTATTTGCGGGACAGCCTGGGAGCTTGTAGCCAAAAAAGGATTTACTGCCTTTCTTAGCCTATGTGCCATCCTTGCTTCTCCTCGTCTTTGCTTCGTCCCCTCGCGGCGTATCCGCCTTAGCATGTCCAGGATCAGAAGTAATAAAAGTTGCATCTTGGACTACGCCACACTTTACTTTTAGACCCATAGAATCGAGTTGTCTCTGGAGTTCCTCCCATATTGCTTTGTCTTTACCTGTTTCCGCTAATCGCTCCCTGAAATACCAGACCGTGGTAAAATCAGAGATAACTGCTGGAAATACAAGAAACTTCCTGAACGAGATCCTATCAGTAACCTGCTTTTCGAGTTCTGGATCTGATAGGCCATGCCACTGCTGAAGCACTAACAGCTTGACCATTCGCACCTCATCGATGTTTTGTCTGCCGCCTCGCTCGCTCCTGTTCTCATACATTTCTCCCACTATTAGACTAAAAGCTTCCCAGTCAATTACTGATTCGATCTCCATTAGCTGTCTCCGAGCTTTTTAACTCGCCCATACTCCGCATTAAGTGCAAAATCGATTAATGACTTCATGTATGTAATTATATCAATAACAACATATAAACTTTACGCTTTTAGCGCTTTAAAGCTCAATTTATGCATCTTTCTTCTCATGATTCATTTCATCAGCTTCCGCCGGCTATAGGATCTTTCAACTATCTTCTTCAAGGGGGTTTTTCAAAATTCTCCATGGTTTGCGGAACCAAATGCAACCACAAATCTATCTTCTTCTGGAATCCTGCTTCTTCTTACATAAGCGCCGATAGCAAACGAAACTGTGAATACTGATAGAACGATAAGTATCGGTGTTAATCGTATTCCAAACGGGGTGTAGTTCAATTCCAAGCCCAATAAAGGCGTAATTGCAATGCTCGATCCAAAGCTGAGTGCAATTCGTTCGATCCCATCTAAATCGTCTTTCCGTATGAATAAGGCGGCGATTAATGCGTAGCCTGGTAGGAAGAGGACTAAGGGAAGACCAAAAATAATTCTTACCACCATTTCGTTAAGGGATGGGATGAGAACAAAGGGTATGCATAAAAGAGTGAAGAGGATTACGAGTACGAGATCAATGTCAATGTCTTTTGGGAAGTGTTTTTGCATGCTATGTGATTTTTTTCATCTTAATCATACCCAATAGATTACTTCGCTTTAACAGCATCATCAACATAAGTAAAATCCCTCGTCTGCGTTCCATCACCGAAAACGGCTATTTCTTCTTCGTTTATGATTGCTCTAACAAACTTGTGTATCGCCATATCTGGTCTCTGTCTCGATCCATAAACCGTAAAATATCTTAATGAAACAGTTGGAACGTTGTAATTCTTCCAATAGAGATAACACAAGTTCTCACCTGCTAATTTCGTAACACCATAAGGCGAAACGGGCTTTAACAAAGTATCCTCTCTCATCGGCAGTTCCGCATCGCCGTAAACTGATGAAGACGATGCATAAACGAACTTTTTTATATTTTGCGTTTATAGAATTCCAATAGTTTTTGGCTTGCTTCTACATTGTTCCTCGTGTATATCTTAAAGCTCTTGCCCTAAGATGCCCTTACACCTGCTTGTGCTGCTAAATGGAATACGTAGTCCACATCAGGGAATTTATCCATCTCCAAAATATCTTCTTCAATTAGTTTGAAATTGTTGTTCTTCAAAGCGTTCGATAGATTCGTTTCTTTTAGCTCTCTAGTGTAATAATCGGTGAAAAAATATATTCCAAGTACTTCGTAGCCCTGCTCTAACAGCTTATCCACCAGGTGGCATCCTATGAAACCTGCACAGCCAGTTACTAAGGTTTTCATTTTTTAACCCAGTAACGTCTTCCGCTCAATTAATCCTTTACCGCTTCTCTTCCGCACTCCAGCCCTGCATTATAATGTATTCCACCACTTTCGCCGCACACGCTTTCACACCCATCCGCCCACTATCCACTACAACCTCGGGATTCCACGGCTCTTCATATGGTACGTTCACACCCGGCACCGTCGCACCGTCCTTCTTCGACTCTTTATATATGCCGGTAGGCGCATATTTCGCTTTCCTGTCCCGTTCTCGCTCCATACACGTCTCTAAAGAGCACTTCACGTACACCTCTGCGAAATTGGGTATAGCCGCTCGAGCTCTATCCCGGTATCGCCTCCGATTTGCAGTAGCATCTATGATAACCGGAATGCCACTTGTCACCATGATTTTCGCCATATAGACTAGCGAAGCATACACTATTTCGCGCTCATCGTCCGAATACGAAGGCTTCGGCGTGATAAATTTACGTATCTCATCAAGTTCAAGCACTTGCACTTGCATGATCGTCCCCACTTTATCTGCTATTACTGACTTGCCACTACCCGGTAAGCCGGTTATCCAGATCGCCCATGTCATGTTAAAAGAACATTTGATTTAAATGTTTGTAATCCTTTTGGTAAAACTTTTAATAAATCTTTTTTAAGAAACGGTTTTCGGTGGCCAGTTATCGGTCATCCAGCCCGGAATCCGTCCACTGTCCCGTGGACCCACAAGGACCGACCAGCCAGTAGCATCTTCCGTCTCTCCCGAAATCCTCGCCGCAAGGCCTGGTAACACCATTGTCTTATGTGCTACCTTCTTTTCCGCATCATACGATGCCACTGTGTCTTTGATCATATCTGCAGTAAGCTGCCCGCCAGCAACAGCAGCTTCAACGCCCAGCCCGTCTGCATCCACCACCATCAAATAGCAATCAATTTTGCTAGAACTCAGGTCGCTCTCCACTGTATAGTAGGTCAATGCGAAATTAGTAGTGATAAAAAGAGGCGATTTGTCTGTGGGACTCCCTACCTCCCTCAGGCCGGGGTCCACACTTACCGGACGCCTTGGATCGGTATATATATTCGCAACGAGTGTGCGCTCAGTAATCAGCGAATGTGGCTCTATCGAATGCAAAATCATTATATCCGCGTATCGCAGGATTAACGTGTCTGCTATAATCGCTTCCCAATACGAAGCATCCAAAGCGTCTTGATTACCATTTGTCATCCATGCGGTCATAGGTACAGCCATTAGAGGATATGCAATACTCTTATTCCCATCTACTATTCCCGCACGCCGTATCCTCACGAACCTGGAGAATGTATCTGCAAGCCCTTCTCCTGTCGGATATGTCCCGGGGTCCAATATGAGGTCGTCAATGCCCGCAGCAGCGAAAGTCGTGGCAAGGCTATTTAACGTATCGAGATCCAGTGAAAAGAGCGTAACGGGAACGTTATACCGCTTCGCAAGTGCCATAATCGCCTGCCAGTTGGTCTTGTCCGCAGCATATAACAATGGATTCCTATCTGAAACCTCTTTCAATCCTGCTTCTAGCACTTTCGCATCGAACGAACATAAAATTAGTGGCATATCTGTCTCTTCTGCCACGCACTTCACGCACCTGGCAAATGTTTTGGCTTCGCTTGATACTGAACGTACAGCAATTACATCTAAAGTTAAAAATTCACCAACGTAAAATTTACGCCACTTTGTTATCCTTCTTACCCGTTCCCGCAATTCCGGCTCGGCCATTGTGTCCCAAACGTCATAAGCAAGCGACGTACGGTCATAGAATGTGAGTTCGTGCCGGTGCATGATGTCTTCGCCACCTATTTTACTCGCTCTCGCACCTACTCCTATCGCAACTTCTCTTATCTCGGGCGCTAATAACTCCGCTAGCTCTTTCGCTTTCGATGCGTATTTAGGTTCAAAAAGAGGTTTACAATCCTCCAATTTCTTATTCCGTTCTAACAGTAGCGATGCAAAAGCCAGGCATGTCTTCTCGCCACATTCTTTGCAATTCGTTCCCGGAAGATATTTCCAGGCATCCATTGGACTACTTAGCTTCATTTGTTTGCCTCCCACGTTACCCAGTCATCAACATTCACTTCTTTCGCACCATCCGTATCAGCACCGAACAGCATTTGCGTTACGCGCTTAACCGCAGTAGCAGCCTTTGGGTGCATCATCATAAACAGGTCTCCACCTGCGATACCCAGTGTCAAGCCGGTAATAATCTCATATAACGGGCCTCTATACGCTGCAGGTCCCCAATCGGAATCCTCAGCAAGTGGTGAACCCTTCATCCATGATTCGCGCGCACCCCACGCATTTGTCACTCCGCAAGAGATTGGGAACGCCAAATCGGTATCGCCCTTTAATGCTGCTATCCTCATCCGTTCTATATTCGTGAATGCATAGTCTAAGCCATAACCAAGCGCAGCAGTTGTCGGGTCTATCACTATATCCTCCCTCGGCACACCTAATTTGAATAGATACCTGTTCAATGTCTTCTGTGCGTTTATGTCTAATTGAGTCCACGAAAGGATAACATGCCCATTATCCTTTGCTGCTTTTGCTATTCGCTCGTAGTCCATGTTCAGGTTTGCAGATGCGATTAGGCATCGTTCACCCGCTGCCGCTTCAGCCGCAGCCTCCAGCACCGCCGGGTCTTTATCCGGATTACCTGACCCACCAATGACAATAGGGACTTTTACCGCTTGCAGTACTTCCTCTACTGTCTTCGCTGCTTCCTTCGCCGATGTGTCCTTTATCGTTGGGTCCGTGCTAATCAGATGAATCGTAACCATGTCCGCACCAAATTCACGTACATTCTTCTTCGCCCATTCTGCTGGGTCTTCCATCACATCTTCATAAAAACCCCGCACCGCTTTCGCAAGTGGAATAGGCATGTCAAAGCAATCGACTGAAATTACTGGCGGATAGGGCATTTGGAAATCGAAATTGTAAAACGGCAATGATTTCTCGCCGCCTATTGTTACCGTACTCTCCCTCGTGCCGCCATCTGCGGAGGTAGCACCGATAGTTACTTCTTCTATCTTTCCGGTCCACGCCGCTTTCGCAACCTCAAATTTCGCGCTCTCTAAGACCGCGACCTTCTTCTCTTCTACATATTGCACCGGCTGCAGCATCTGGATCAACGACTTTCGGGTCGAAAGAGTTGCTTCAACTTGTTTATCCACCTCATTTAGCATCGACTGCAGTACTTGGATCAACGGAGGAGGTATTGCGCCACTCTGTGATAATTCGACTTCCATATCTCCCTCTATCTTCACATCCTCCAACTCTACTATATCATAGTTCTCCAATATACTTGCTAAATCCCCAAAGGTTATTTTCTTCCTCATCGCTCCTTAGTACTTTGTTTGTGCATCCCCCTATATAATTAGTATCGTTATTTACTCGATAATCGTGCCCAACCCTCTCTCCCCAGCCAACGCCCTCAATATATTTCCTGATTTACCGCTAAGAATCTCACATTCAATGCCCATCTTTGCTATCTTAATCAAGTCCTTTACTTTTGTTGTCATCCCTCCTGTAACATCAACCGAATATGAACTGCCAATGTATGATTCAACAGTAGTGTATTTCTCTATCTCGATTTTAGGTATTAAGCTCGCGCTATCATCCCGCTGTGGGTCCGAAGTATAAACACCATCAACTAATCCAAAGATCAGGACCCTAGATGGCCGTAAAGATCCGCTTAAGTACGTGAAAATTTGTTCCGTAGATATAATTGTGCAGCCTTTTACTGTATCAAATACGCAATCACCAAAGACAACGGGGATTAATCCCTTACTCATACATTCTTCTATCGGTCTGATAAAAAAATCGACTATCTCGCCATCTCTTGCTATACAGCATGCCGAAGGTTGGATAGATACCGCATTGATCCCATAATCGGTCATCAAATCCACGACTACTCGATTCAATGTTGATGCGGCATTTTGGCACATTGCAAAGCCTCTTACGCTGTCCGCCCGAATAAAACCCTCTGATGTTCTAAATGCTTTTGCTATTGGATGCGGAAACGAGCCTCCACCATGTCCAATGAGTAAATTCAAATTCCGTTCTCTATCAACCACTTCTTTTAGCTCTTTCACAATCCGTTTTAAAATACTATACTTTAATGTTGCCGGCACACTTTTTTCGGTAATTAAAGAACCCCCTAACTTGACGAATATCAAATTGTTTTCCATAATCTACCATAATATACTATTACTTAAGTATGGGCTATAAGTGCTAATTCGAAAACGTAAGAAAGCAAAAGAACTGCATGAAAAAGGGATCACTCCAGATGATCATACCGCCTACAAAGATCTACTGGAATGGCGAGCAACAAGATATGAGTTAGGAGAACTTACGAATTTTCACTAAAGCTTTTTGCACGCAAGCAAGCAAGCAAAAAGCTTTATTTTGCACCCCGTATCTTATCAGAAATAGTTCTTATCTCATTTGAGATCTCATTCAAACTCGCTCTTAGCCGTACCAGTTCTCTTGCCATAGTTCGCTTTTCCGCATCCTCACTGCGTGCAAATTTGGTCGATAGCGCATTTATCGAACTCGATTTCTCCGTTATCCGCTCTGATGTATCATCCAATTCCGATGAAATCAGGCTTATATCCACCCCTTTACCTCCGCCTCTCGAAACATACACATATACAAACGCAGAACCCAATATCAAGCCCAATATAATAGATATGATGACATAGAGTGCAATTGGCGGTGCTTCAATCGTACTAGCGAGTTCCCTATAATCCTCTGATAGTTTAGATGCCCAACCCGGATGCCCACCTTCATATAGCCCCATTATATCCTGTTCCATCTTTGTTGTTCCGCCAACTTTAGCATTTGCAGCCCCTAAACTAGCATTTATATTTCGTTCCGCGTCTTGAATACCTCTGTCCGTAGAATAGAAGACCATGGACGGGCTCAATTTTTGCTGTATTGTCTCTAATGTCGCACCATCTCGTGACGTTCCAACGGTTAGTTCAACATATACTTCCTCTTTCCCTATCCCCTCAATGTTGTATTTCTCGAACCCTGGCTCTTTTACTTGTCTTATCGGTTCGGGAACCACTCCTGTTAGTATAATCGGAGATGGGAATGGATACGCATGCTCAGTCTTACCCTGCCAAACAATCTGGCTTGCAGTATGAGAGATTTCATCGCCGAACTTCCAATCTCTTGGCTTATCCAGATTCGTCCTCAGCTCTAAGACGTAATTATCTGGAATCGGAACCCCTGTCTTATCTACATATATACGGAATTCTAGTTCATCGCCTTCAAATTGGTCACTATGTAAAAACTCCGCATATGTTTGCCTTTCTTCCCCGGTCGCTAAATTAGTAACATATGATCTCCGCTCATCTATCTTTAGCACATCATCCGCAGATGCATTCCCAATGGCTAAAAGAGTTGATAAAAGTAGTATAACCAATAAAATGGAAAATAAAACTTTCACTTTCATTCTTCTTCCCTCTCTAATGATAAAGACAAATCAGGCAGCTCTGGCCCCTCATCTTTCCCTATTACTTCCGCTACTTGTGCTGGTTCTCCCCTGCCTTCCGCTTCTGACGTTTCCGTCACCCGTTTTAGCTCTCTTAAAGTGGCTAAGATCATTGCAAGTGGTTCCCCCATATCTTTCATCCCTCTTACTACTTTCATACTAGTCTCCCGTATCTTTGAAACCTCTGACTCTGCCTTTGTTATATGCCGTATCACACTTGAAGAGGTCTCTTCAGAAGGTATCCCGCTAATGAACTCCATTGCCCGGTCAAGTACCAAATTAACATCCTCGCCGAATCTATTCGACAGGTCATCTATCCTCTCAGTTAATATCTCCATATTTCTTGCTGAATCGTCTATCATTTTTACTATCTTCTCTGCTTTATCCGCCGCCGGCGCCCCGGCACCTTTTAATTTCGCGATCAAAACCTCAAATTCCGTTTTCAACTGTGCAAATCCCTTACCCGCACCCTTTGTCCATAGTCCTACTTTCTCCATGCTTCTACTCGCGTTTTCAAGTCCCTGAACCAATACAGTGAGTCCTGCGATCGAGAAGCTATCCGGTACTTTCAGATTCTTTATGTTCTCCGCTATATCCATGCCGGTCAGCAAATCATCGAACATCTTCAAGCTTTGTGCCAGCACAATGGGGACGTTATTCCATAAAGCTTCGGGCTCTATAATCTCATAATTCTTCCAGTATTCTGTTACGGTATCCCTGTTCTTCTCATCGGCACCCGGCGAATAGGGTATTCCCGTGATCTCCGAGAACGGTTTTGGAGTACCGTAGAAGAGTGAATGGTGCCGCTGTAGTTTGGTGAAGTCACTTTCATTATACGCTCTTTCAATCCATTCTAATTCACGAAGTCTTGGTGGAAGTCCGGGCCCAGGTGCCCAGGGCTGAAGCCCAATCATGAGCGTGTAAATGCCAAAGCTGTGTGCTCGTGCTGGTGCATCCAGTTTCAGAACGTCCGCGTCTTTTGCAAATCGCTCGGTCACCATGCTCTTAAATGCGCCGCCTCCCAGCCGCGCATCATCGAAATTGTCCCCTCTCGAACTTAACACTGTAATTAGATGTCCAAACTTCTCCTCCTCATTCACTACATTCCCTTCCGCATCCAATGACAGGAACCCGTAATCATGAAGTATGTCTATATATTTTGATGCCATGACGTTATCTATTGAATGCCGATAGTTTACCAGTGGATTGAATATGATGTCGCCATCATTAATCGGCGAATGCGTCCACCGGAAGTACTCGTCTTCTCGGTCTAGCTTTCTCATAATGGCTAAGAACGAAAGATTCTTTAAATCCTCTCTGTCCTTCTTTAAACTCTTTATCTCCTCTTCTGCTATCGCTATTGGATGGTAGGTCCTAGTATTCAAAGGCGTGGTAAGCTCTCGGAGGATCTTGTTCTTAAGCGCTCCAAGCCGCTCTAAATTCCTTTCTGATGCTATCTTCCGCTCTTCTGTATCGCTCACCCTTATATCAAGATCGAAGACCTCTTCTTTTAATTCCACTGCTTTCCTCTTCGCTCTATCGAGCTTCGATTTTGTATCTCTTATTTCTGCTTTGTTTACATGATGGAACAGTCCTGTCTTGGTTTCATAAGCATTAATTTCTCGCCGAATATCCTTTATCCTACCCTCGAACCGCTCCAACTCCGACCTACCGGATTCTGTCTTACCCCTTATGTCCGATAGTCGTGCCTCAATCTCAACCAATTTCTGCCGGACCCTTGGTATCTCATCCTCAATGTCATAAAATAAGAATAATTTCTCGGTTGGGAATACACATTCGTAGTAACCCATGGTATCAAACCGATTTTCATAACCCCTCGCTCTATTCTGGAGATCATTTAGGTCAAGCCACTTTCCCTTTGTCTCAACCGCACCACCGGGCATAAAACCAAGATCAAGAAGGAACCGTGTTATCGCCCTTTCTAATTCCTCATCCCTGTTCTGCCCTTGAAGGTCTCTACCCAAAAGGAAGAACAATTTGAATGGATTAGAATAATTCTTGTCGTCTATTATGAGGTCCTCGGTATGGGACATAAGGGCATGAAGTTCTTTCAGCGTACCGAGTGCATTACCTGTTGGAAGCACCGATTCCTTACTCGATGGTAGTATGCCGATCCCAAACATCACCGGATCCGCGCCAAACTGCTTCGAGATCCAATCGCGTATGTCTATTGCAATGTCTAAGAGCATACTTGATCCTGTCCCACCACCGAATGCACAGACCATAAGTATTAAAAAGTCCCGCCCGCCTGTTCTATTCCTCAATTCAGCAGCCGCCGCGCCTATCGCACTGAATATCCGTTCTCTATGCACGTTATACATCGCTCTGCCATAAATACGGTGTTGGCCACAGCCAGCACCCGCAGCGGTCAGATAAGGGTCGGGCAGCCACCGATTAGTATTTTTCATTAGTATCTTATCCGGCCGGTTGAGTATTATCTTTTTCCGCTCTTCTATTTCGCTGCATGCGTTTGCAGATGCCGGGTCCGTATCAATAATTAAAAACTCCTCATTCTTTGGCGCTTTACCTGTTTTGTGCTTGAGTGTTCTCAATATATTATTAACGATGCTGCTTCCCTGCCCACCAATTCCAATGGCAATCCTATTTACTGTGTCTTCCCCCGTCCCCATCTATCTACTATCATACCTCCTTCTCTCGCGATTCGTAATCGTCCACTTTTGATTTGATCTCGCCCATCTCGTCATCGAAATGCTCTAGTTCCATCCCGCCACCACTTACATCGCTTTCTATCCCGGAGACCGCACTATCAATGCTCTTCTCGCTAGTAACAAGCCGTCTTGCTTCACTTTCGCCCTTAAACCATACCGCAAGGCCAAATAAGCCCAATATGATGCTTGCCGCTATCATAACACATACCACAATAAAGGGGGCGGGATCAGCTAAAGGAATCAGATCCTGCTTCACATTCAACACTAAGGCGATAACTGCTAATATCACACCGATGACCGGCAAAAGAAGAAGCATTTTGTCCACTTTTAATAATAGCAACATCACTACTACTTCTACAACCAGTAAAATGACAACAATCAATATTCCTATACTCATGGGATCCATATCTGATACCTCGCTTTAAACATTTAGTCCTATTAGTTAGTTATCTAAGTTATTGAGTATTTAAATACATTAGGGTCTTGTATCTTCACAATTTCTCTATTTGTACCGTGCATTTTGCAATTAACAATCCCTCAAAGGACAGTCCCAATCCCCAATTCTCGCCTTACAGCCACCACATACCTTCGCATATCCACAGCCATTACATTCTCCCTTTGAGAACTTAATCTTTTCTAGAGCCCTCCAAATCATGTCAATTCTGTCCTTCCTTACATTTCCTACATTGGCCGGAAGGAAAGGGCATGCCCACACATCCCCATTAGGCTTGATATACATCATACCCTTACCTGCTAAACAACCACCGAAGAACCGACCAAAGAAATTTATTATTCGCTTAGTGTGAATACCCCGACTTTGAAGCACGTAAGCCCAGTATTCCGGTGCTGCAACAGGAATCAATATCGCTCGTAGTTCACGCTGTTTCGTGAGAATCAAATCCAAAAGCGCTTTGAACTCTTTTTTACTGAGTGCATAATCTCTAATCTCCTCGCCCCTGCCAAAAGGAACGAAATTATAGATGAAATAAGAATATACGCCTATTCTATTTCCATAATCTATGATTCGTTCGATTTCATTGAAATTCCGTCTGGTTGCAACTATATTCAGATGTAAATATAGATTTTCCGCAGTGCAATTCGCTATCCCTTCAATCACGGCATCGAACGCACCTTTGACACCTCTTATGGAATCATGTATCTCGGGATTCATACCGTCCAACCCTATTACCACCCCAACGTTATATTTGCGCAGCAATTTAGCTACTTCTTTCGTTATCAGCGTTCCATTCGTCGCTATAAAGACGCTGAACCCAATTGACTTTGCGTATGCGATCAAATCAAAAATGTCTTCGCGTAGCAAAGGCTCGCCTCCCGTGAATACAAATGACCGGATGTCTAACGCTGCTACCTGATCTATCAATGCCCGCCCTTCTTCTTCGGTTAGTTCATCATAAGATGCCTCTCCACCGAACGCATGACAATGGATGCAGTCCAGGTTACACCTGCCGGTCATTTCCCATACCACATGTGGACTCAGACCGAAGCAAGAAATCCGTTTCGCGCCTGCACCTGCATGGATTAGGTTCTTTAACTGGCTCGTCCAAAGAAGAAAAGCCTTTTTATTCCAGCCTGAGAGCATAGCATATAGCACAATCGCTACTGCTTGCTTCAATAGCAGGTGTGGCGGGTTGTAGAAGCTTTTTACTCGCTTATTTATATCTTTGCGTCTGTTTTCCATCACATAAAAAAGCACTTCTACTACGATTTTGTTTTAAATAAAATAGTAATAATCTTCTCTGCTGTATCGTAGCCGCCATCAAGATAAATCGCACCAATCACCGCTTCAAACGTCTCGGCGAGAACATAAGGCTCTTCATTTGCCCTTTGTTTCTTCTCACCGACTCCCAGCATAATAGATTCTCCAATTCCAAGCTCGCGACCGATTTTTGCAAGTGATTCCTCTCTCTCAAGTTCTATTTTCTTTCTTGTTATCTCATCTCGCGTCTTGCAACCCGATTTTATCAATAAATCTACTAATACCGCTTTTAGGACTGCATCTCCAAGCGTCCGGAATATCTCCTGGTCTTCACAAGCCTGGTTTCGTTGCCTTTGCTCTAGTGCATATGCTTTACGTGTCAATGCGCGATTTAAGATGCTCTTGTCCACGAATGAATATCCGATATTTTCTTCGATTGTCATACAGCCTTCATTTTTAATTATATTCGGTGATTCTTCCTTTCGTCTGACACACATCTTTGCCGCAATGGTAGCTGCTCCAACTCCATTGTCGATGTTCACTACTGCTAGTCCTGGCGAGCAGCTCTGGAGCATGGAAAGAAGTGCTGCTATTCCTTTACCTCCAAGCCCATAGCCCACTGATGTTGGAACGCCAATCACGGGCACGTTCACCAGGCTTGCTACTACGGAAGGCAATGCCCCTTCCATACCTGCCACCACGATTATCGCTACCACATCTTCATTTACAATCGCCTCAAGAGGTGAGGCCAATCTGTGTATGCCCGCGATACCTACATCGTAGGTCTTTATCACCTCACAACCACACACTTCGGCAACAACTCTCGCTTCCTCAGCAACCGGTATATCGGCAGTTCCAGCCGCGATTAACCCTATTTTTACGCGCCTTTCAAACTCGTATCCTCGCTTCTTTACTACTATCGTACTCGAAATTGCATTATAGTCAACATCAAGCTCCTTTGTTTCTGCCACCACACGCTTCTTTATCATCTCGGCCTCGCGCACCCGGCTAATCAACGCAAAGCCCTTTTCCGATGCAACTGCAATCGCTATATCAGCCACTTCATTATTGCTTTTACCCTCTGCAAAGATTATCTCGGGTATGCCCGTCCTATACGACCTGTTTATATCTATCCGTGCAAAATCCCTTATCTTCCTTATACTCTCTAACTTCAGTTCCTTACTCGCTTCCTCGATACCTATTTCCCCGCGGCCGAATCTTCTCAGTATCTCTTCCATAGCATAGCCTAGAATACCCAATTTTCTTTTCGTATTATACTTACAATCTAAGGAAATTAATTAATTAACAATGAAAATAGAGGAACTTGGCGAAATAGGATTAATAGAAAGAATAGTGGAAAAGTTTCGGGTAGATCGAGAAATGGTGACTGTGGGGGCGGGCGATGACGATTGCGCTGTTATAGATATAGAAAAAGTAAGAAATAGGTTCAAGCATCTTGTAATTACTACCGATACACTTCAAGAATCAACCCATTTCCCTCACGGCATTTCACCGTTCCAAATAGGTTGGAGTATCGTAGCTGTGAACTTAAGCGATGTCGCTGCGATGGGTGCATACCCTTTTGCTTTTACTATTGCTATGGGCATTCCGGCACAGACCGAGACATCATTTTTGGATGAGCTGGTAGCGGGGATAGAGGAATGCGCTGCCACTTACAATACCGCAGTAGTAGGCGGAGACATAACGATGAGCAAAGAGCTCATATTAACCGGTACCTGTTTTGGATTTGCAGACCGGCCGGTAAGGCGAGCCGGAGCTAAAGTGGGGGACTTATTATGCGTGACTGGTTCGCTTGGTAATGCCGCTCTCGCATTGAAGCTGATGAGAGGCGAGCTAAAAGCGCCGGGCGATTGGGACGCGGAAGTAAAAAAGGCACTTTCTCAACCAGTGCCGAGGATAAACGAAGGCATCACTATCGCAAATTCCGGTGTGGCTACTTCCATGATTGATATAAGCGATGGTCTCGCTCTTTCATTAG
>QBUN01000072.1 GCA_013180565.1 Candidatus Methanophaga sp. GoMg3.2
TGTGATTCTCCCACCTTCATCTTTGGCGACAAAGAGAAGATCTATCACCCGGATGGAGCCATTCTCTCTCACTGCTCGCAATTTCTCTACTATCTCGCTCGTTACGCTGCTACTATCAAACCCAATGACCGTCAATTGCAACGGTCCTATTGTCTTCATAACATATTCCTCCTTTGTATTATATATGGCGCCCCTTTCGGCGCTATGTCAAATATTATTTGTGTATATATAAAAAGCTTTTTGTGTTTTTTGCGTATGAAGTGAAATAAATTGGATTTAAAATAAAATTATGTGGTTGCGAGCGTTTAAACAGAAGAAAATCGAGATCACGACAATAGCTGCGAAGAATTCAAAACCAAAAACCTTATATATACCAGCGTAAATATAATACTATTAGTCTAATTCGCAGGCGGGGAACTCCTGCAAGCGATAAATAGGAGGTACGAGACAAAAATATATAGGGGAAAAGGGTATTGGTAAATGGAGTAACTGCAATTTGTGACAATAGGATATGGTAAAGAATGTTGGAATAGAGAGTTTAGTTTGTTTGAGTAAACATCCGGATTTTGCAGGGCGTATTTACGATATGGAACGGCTATTAGCAATTCCGGATGAGGAGGGAAAAAAACATGAATGAGATGAAAGGGATAGAGCAAGGTATTTTAGCACAGGAGTCGTGGGCATTGGCAGCAGAAGGCGTTATTGCCCTGATCATCGGCTTTTTGATTTTATTCTGGCCGCCCGCAGTGGTTTCTATAACCATCATCGTAGGAGCATTTGCATTGGTATGGGGTATCTTCGCTCTTGTCTCTTCGATAAAAGCGGATAAAGGGCGCCGCTGGTTGCTAATCCTTGAAGGCGTGTGTGGCATCATATTTGGGCTAATCCTCTTGGCATGGCCAGGTAAGAGTACACTAGTGATACTGTGGCTTATCATGATTTGGCTAGTGGTTACCGGTATATTCAGGATAGTCGGAGGTTTCACGCTACCGAAAGGAGATGCTAGTAAAGGGCTGCTAATAGTGAATGGGTTTTTAGCGCTAATAATCGGTGTGCTGCTACTTAGTCTTCCGTTTTTAACGGCTGTGATTACCATGGCCGTTCTAATCGCGTTTTACGCGATTTTCAGTGGCATAACGCTTATTTCGCTTGCTTTCGTAGCGAAGAGCGCACGGGGACAAACAGCAGCATAAAGCAGGGGATAACGGTGATCAAAAACAGATAAGGGGAGGGGTAAGCAAAAATAGATAAATAAATAAGCGCCCCTTCTAAACATTTTTTCATCCAATATGTTCATACGCTAACCTGCCCCAGCGTCAAAGCTTCAGCATGGGCCACCAGAACCTCACGAGCTAAAAGAACAGCTTCTGTAATCGCTTCTTTATTCTGAAAAATTCCCTTCTCTCTTTCTTCATACACTATACATTACAACTGTTACCGCTCATAGCGCAGCCGAAAACAGACGTGAAATAGATTCTTTTATCCTTATCTTGGTGGACCGTTCGGCGTACAGTTGTTTCGTTATTTCCGTACTCTTCTTGATGTCATTCTCAAATGCGGTCTTCAACACCGCGGCTATTTCACGATCGTAAATGAATGCGTTTGTCTCAAAGTTCAGCCTGAAACTTCTTACGTCCCAGTTTGCCGTGCCGACAGAGCTCGCAAGTCCGTCCACCACAACGGTTTTGCTATGGATAAACCCGTTGTCATATGTATATGCCCTGGCCCCAGCAGCCAGAAGCTCGCCAATATTTGCATAACTTGTCCAGTACACAAACGGATGATCGGGTTTACAGGGTATCATGACCCGTACATCAACACCGGTAAGAGCGGCAATTTTCAGCGCTTCCATTACACTCTCGTCAAGCACAAAATAGGGTGATTGGATGTATATAGTTTCTGCAGCAGAATTAATCAGTGCAATAAATCCTTTTTTTATCGGTTCCCACTGAGTATCAGGGCCACAAGAAACGACCTGCACAGCGGAATCGCCGGTAACGTCCTGTTCTTTTGGGAAATATTTGGGTTCCGCGTCCAGAACTTCCTTTGCTGCGAAGCTCCAGTCCTGGAAGAACCGAACCTGAAGCATACCGACTGCGTAACCGTTAAGTTTCAGGTGCGTGTCGCGCCAATAACCCAGCGGCCCTTTGCCCAGATATTCATCGCCGATGTTAAATCCACCCACGAAGCCGGTAGTTCCGTCAATGACTACAATTTTACGGTGATCTCTATAATTCTTATTATAATTTACACGTATATTTAGTAAAGGTATCTTGCGCTCAAAAAAGCCGGCTACCTGCCCGCCTGCGTCTGTGAGTTCATCAAAGAATTTCCGGGGTAGTTTCGCACAGCCCAGACCATCATAGATCAGACGCACTTCTACGCCCTCTTTCGCCTTCGCAGCCAGAGCGGCAACGACTTTATGGCCAAGATCGTCATTCCTTATTATGTAGTACTCAATGTGGATATGCTGTTTGGCGT
>QBUN01000071.1 GCA_013180565.1 Candidatus Methanophaga sp. GoMg3.2
CATGAAAACCAAAACCGTTTGCATCGTTGGATTAGGGTATGTGGGTCTCCCCTTAGCGAAGGCGTTCTCAAAGCATTTGAAGACAATTGGCTTTGACGTAGATAACGAAAAGATAAGACTGCTAAAAAGAAACAAAGACAACTTAGAAGTCACTACAGACCCATCCAAGATAAAACAAGCGGATTTTGTTATTGTTGCTGTGCCCACGCCAGTAACGAAATCGAATTTAAGGCGCCCGATTTATCGTATGTCAAATCAGCCGCTGAAACTGTCGGCAAGAACCTAAAGCAAGGTGCCACAGTGGTATTGGAATCTACCGTTTATCCGGGCGTTACAGAAGAAGTTGTTGCACCAATTTTAGAACGAGAATCAAAGACGAATTGCGGTATTGAGTTCTATATTGGATATTCACCCGAAAGAATAAATCCAGGTGATGAAGCGCACGCATTAACAAAGATAACGAAAATAGTTGCAGGTATGGACGATGAGACAACGGAAAGATTAGCTGAGCTTTATGGGTTGATAACGAACGTCTATAAAGCAAAGGACATACGAACAGCCGAAGCTGCAAAAGTTATTGAGAATATTCAGCGAGATTTGAATATTGCATTGATGAACGAATTGGCGCTAATATTCAATAAGATGGGTTTGGACACGAAATCCGTTTTGGATGCAGCATCTACGAAATGGAAATTTCAGCCTTATACGCCTGGATTGGTATATTTTTTAAAGTTTATATAAGGGAACAACAAACTTAGTTTTGGTGATGAAATTGAAAACAAAAGCGATGTATGCAGAAGGTATTTTGAAGCCGTTTGAGCAGTTGGATTTGAAGGAAGGAGAAGAGGTAGAGATAATATTAAGACCACGCGAAGCCGATTTGGAGAAAAAAGTTGAAGAACTGGATAAATATCTTGCAACAAATGCACCAAAACCCTTCATAAGCAGGTTGAAAAAGGGGTATAAATGGTTCACGGAAGAGTACAGTCTGAAAAAGCTGGGATTATTGAAGGAATAATTGATGTAGGGATTATAGTAATAGCACACTTCGAAAATCCAGCCAGAATTCACGCTTTTAATTTCTTGAAACCCATTTTGCTTTGGAAGAGGAAATGTTTAATCCCGACTTCAGCCACTATGGGTGCTTATCACATAATGACCGAATATCTTGGTGTGGATAGACTTTCTGCATGTAAAGCTTTAACGAAGACGCTTGAGACGAAATCGCCAGCTTTTTATGAAGATATAAGCGTGGATATGGTAACAGATGCTTTGGAGTACGCTTTAGCTTACAAAATTGAATCGTGGGATGGGTATATCGTAAGTTTGGCTAAAAACCACGGAGCAGTGATAATATACAGCATAGATGGTGAACTTGCAAAGAGAGTTAAAGACGTTGAAGTAATAAATCCAATTCCAGGTGATGTTATGAGGAAGTATCATGATTTTGTAGCAGAAATAAGAGAATAAAAAAAATAAGCTTGATTACTATGGTCTTTGGTGCAAATAACATGAGGATAGGATGGGATTTGCATCCCTATGGTAATGTATAGAAACACGAACCAAGCCAGCCCATAACGATTGAAAATTTTCTCGAAAAGTTGGACGAAGAACTTTATAAAAGGAAGAAAAATGTAAAGAAAAATCCTTAAATTCTTCAGGAATGATGCAGGATTCATAAACGCTCATGAGTACTATAAACGCGGTAGCACACATGATTTCTTTTTATTATAGGCTTTATGTTATGATAATATAAAAGGCGAGGGAAAATGATTAGCGAGAAAGTGGCTAAAGCAGTGGAAGAGCAAATAAGAATGTTTAAGATAGACACATCAGAGGATCGTGGAATAACAGTTGAAGATTATAGACAGTATTTGAAATTGACAGAAGGTCAAAGTGAGGATTTAGATCCGACTGAATATATAAGGAAGCTAAGGCAAAAGGGCTAAGAAACGAGCATGTGCTCAGGATAATCAATGACGAGGAAGTGGTGTATCCAGAGCGGCAACATGAAACGCTCAATCATCCTCGGAACAGGCCCAAATTAAAAAAGAAAGAAGAGGGGATGCTAATCAAAGTGATTGCTATTCAGAACATACGAGAGAAGGTGAAAAAATGCTATTTTTGCAAAGGGAAGGTTGTAGAGGAAAAAGTAAAAGTGGATTTCCGCTGTGGAGATGAATTAGTGGTTATCGAAGATGTCCCGGCAGAAGTTTGCCAGCAATGCAGGGAAAAATATTTTAGCCCGGAAGTGTATAAGGAAATGGAGAATTTGGCGAAAACAAAGGAAAATCCAGTAAAACACATTGCAATCGATGTGATCCGGTTTGTAAAACCTGCTATGGACAAAGTGAAGAGTTTATGATTGAACAAAGGGAAATGAAACACAAAACCGTCTGCATCAAACTTTTTTGCAAGCAAAAACGTAACTACTCAGGTACTACGAATTTATTGCGGATAAGACTTTATATTATCCATCC
>QBUN01000070.1 GCA_013180565.1 Candidatus Methanophaga sp. GoMg3.2
AGTAACCGGGATTTCTATAATGAGACCGGGACCATGTTACTACCGCCGATGATCGGGGTTAATCTCCAACCATTTGAGAGCTATGAACCAAAACTAAAATACGGATAATCTTTTTATAGTTACAACTTTAAAATTATTTCAAAGATGAAATCAAAACAAAAAGATGATATGTATGGGGAAAAAAAGATGGAGTTTTGATAGAAGAAGCGAAGGTGATAAGAAGAAGGCGGTGTGAGCATGGAATGCCTTAGTGAACACAAAAAACCAACAGAAAATATTGCGGACATGATATGGATGTTAAAGAAATGACCTGTGTGATCTGCCATCCACCGGAAAGACATCCATGAAAAACGTAAAATTAATAAGGGTAAAGACATTATGTCTAAAATAGGGAGAGTTGGTGAAGGATTTTAGGAAGTGAAAAGATGCTAAGTGAAATACCAATAGATTTGGAAAAGGTGAGTAAGGAAGATAGAGACGCAGAGATATTGCGTGTCGGTATGATAGCGGAACTGGATGCTGTAAATTTATATGGGCAACTCGCAGCGATGGCGGAGCGAGAAGAGGTCAAAGCGGTTCTGCTGGATATAGCGAAAGAAGAGAAGACACACATGGGTGAATTTCAGGCTCTGCTTCTAAGACAAGACAAGGAGCAGGTCGAGGAACTGAAGAAGGGTAAAAGAGAGGTGGAGGAGCTGACAGAATGAGAGGCATAATACTCTTAGTAATGGCTACTATGATTGCTGGTACTTTATTAGCCGGTTCAATAGTTGTGGGAGCGATTGAATCATCGGATTTTGATGATCCGACAGTATGCAAGGGCTGTCATGGCGAAATATACGATCAGTGGGACGGTTCGATGCATTCAATAGCATACACAGACCCTGTTTATTTAGCGGAAGCAGAGATGGCTTCTCGTGAGACGGATGGTCTAACAGACACCTATTGTGCGCGGTGTCACACGCCAATCGGCGTCCTATCTGGCGAAGTACCACCTATTGGGCTCGAAAATCTGAGCGAAATATCAAAGAAGGGAATACAGTGCGATTTCTGTCACAGTGTCAATAAATCTACGGGTATAGGAAACGGTGCTTTTATGGTCTCTACGGATGGGATTAAACGAGGACCGTATGATGACTCCAAAGCACCGTATCACGAGAGTGTATTCTCAGAGCTTCATACAAAGTCAGAGTTCTGCGGCATGTGTCATGAGGTCTACCATCCGGTGACCGGGATTCCAATTGAGGAGACATATACCGAGTGGAAAGAAGGACCTTACAGTACGACCACACAATGCCAGGACTGCCACATGACGCCTGGTATCACGCATTTCGAGGCAAATCCCGGCAAGGCATCTGAGATTGGACCAGAGAGGGACCATGTCTACACGCATTACTTTGTAGGTGGGAACGCAGCGGTAACCGGGATTATGGGCTCAGAAGTGCATCAGCAAATGGCAGAAGAACGGTTGAAGTCCGCGGCAACGCTCGCACTGGAAGCCGAGAAGAAGGATACTGGAGCCGAAATCACCGTTAAAGTCACGAACGCAGGGGCAGGTCACAAGCTCCCCACAGGACTTACAGAGGCAAGACAGGCATGGATAGAGATTCAGGTAAATGATGCCACGGGAAAGGAAATTTACCACAGTGGTGGACTTGATTCTGAAGGTGAGGTGGACCCTGACGCCGTGATCTACCATGTAGTGCTTGGAGATGCGTCCGGAAACCCAACGATGAAAGTCTGGGAGGCAGAATCTATACTCTTTGATAACCGGATATTACCAAAGGAGACACGGGTTGAGAAGTACAATTTCGCTATACCTGGAGGTTTAAAGGGCCCAATCACAGTGGATGCGAAGTTGAACTACCGGTCGGCATCGCAGAAGTTCCTTGACGAGCTCTTTGGCGAGGGTGAGGTCGTTGCACCTGTGATAGAGATGGCCGGTGCGGAAAGCACGATAGAAGTAGGGAATGCGCCAGATGAGGGAGTCCCAGGTTTTGAGTGCATCTTTGTGTTAATAAGCCTTTTAGCCGTGGCTTATTTGATTAGAAGGAGAGGGGAATAAGGAGGTAATGTAACTAAAAATGGAATTTGGAGATTTGATAAAAGGCGCAGAAGCCGAAGGTAAGGAGAAGCACGTCCCTTATATTGAAGTTGGCAAGGGACGAGGAAGAGAGAACGTGGATGTTGTTCGAGTAGTTGTGGGAAAGGAAGTGCCACATCCTAACACCACGGAGCACCATATCGCATGGATAGAACTGGTTGGCGTGAAGAAAGACGGACAGGTAGTTGACCTTGGCCGGGCAGCGTTTGCAGCAGGTTATACCAACCCAAATGCCAGGTTTCAGGTGAATGTAGAAGAATTCAAAGCTTTCTGCGCACTCGCATATTGCAACATCCACGGTCTGTGGCAAAACAGTATAGAAATGGAATAGGTGGAAGACGAAATATGGAAGAAGAAAAAAGTATGCC
>QBUN01000069.1 GCA_013180565.1 Candidatus Methanophaga sp. GoMg3.2
ATTACTTATGATTTTTTGCCTATAAAAGTGTCCTAGTTCTATATTAAACTCAACCGCTAACAATTGATTTACACCCGAAAGGTGCTTTCTCGTTTTATGTACCGCTAAAATTAAGGTAGTTGTACTTCTTTGCATGTGGTCAATGAAAGTGGAGGAGGAGCTGCTAGCGAAGTTGAGGGATTTTACAACCTTTCCTTTAATGAGCCCTATAACAATTTCACAATCATGAATATTGATGCTGATAAGAGTGCCAAAGTCATGTTTGGTTCTGAGATGAGGGTACTAAACCCAGGTGACGAATGGCGGCGGAAAAGTGAAAGTCAGGTAAGACAATTCGGAGAATGTGCTCTTATTAATGAGACGTTCGTTACTGTGATAAATAATTTTGGTTTATGGGACAAATCTACGATTAAACGAAGAAAAACGAAAATACTTGGTAAAAAAATGGCTCTGCCAAGTATGAAAATTAAGAGTTTTGAGGGGTTATTTGAGATATTTTCCGGTGCTAAGGACATATTCATCGACTGTACAGAGAGGCAAATTCAAAGGCCTAAAGACAAATACTAATTCCGCAATTACAAAACTTTTAGCTCTGTAGTCAAACATGCATTTGTACCCTATGCCTATTATGTCCTCCCTTACACTTATGGCTTTTTATGCCACTGGGGATAAATTTTAATTACCGCATATAAATTACATGCAGCGCAAAGAATGGATAACGCTATAAAAAGCGGTATAAAAAAAATAGGGGGTGACAAAACAAAAAAATGAAAAAAAATATAGTTGCATTAGCCGCGATAGTTGTACTACTGTTTTCTGGACTAGCCATTTGCAGTGCATTAATACCTTCCAATGACGCGCTTTCATCTAATGAATCACAGCAGTCTAACATCATCTCCACATCTTCACAGGTAACTGTGCTGGACGCTCCTCTACCTCCACCACCACCGGATGGGGAAACATCTCCAGCAGAGCCGTACCCAACAGGGACGCTCACACCTACCCCGGCACCACTTGAAGGACAGCCTTCAACACCTCCGAAACCATCAACTGGAGAAACAGCTAGTGGCGAAGACATCTCGGGATTACCGGCATCTTCAGGAATGACATCCATAGCCGAGGGAGAAGTGACAGAGATAGGTGGTGCGCCAGCTAAAATGAAGGTGATTTCAGGATCCCAACTGTGGGTTCTTTACAACGGTGCTTGGACTACGGGTAACGCGGCCCTATACGCTGGGGACAGGACTAGTTTGCTACTCTACAACGACCAAGGGCAAGGGATTTCAACGGAAGAGACATATCCAAATGGTTGGGTGGAGAAGATAAATTGGGGATACCTAAACCCTGAGTACCACTACTTTACGTACTATGATGATGCCGTGGGATGGCATAAAATTGTAGCTAAGGGGAGCGTAACTGGGCAGAGTAACGTAATATGGATCTATGTATGGCCTACTGGACCAACACCACCAACGCCAACGCCAACACCATTTACAGTCTCAGCAGCATGGCCAAGTTCCACGTACTACACCATAGGGAGTTCAACATGTATTTACTTCACGGTAAACAAGCCATGCTATGCAAGAGTAACCTACATAAAAGAAAATAGCAATATTGTCTGGAGTGGACCAAGCTACGTTAGTGCAGGCACGCATACAGACACGGGCACAATAGGGCATCCAAAAGGAATGAGGGTAGTAGTTGTAGATGCATGGACGAGCAGCGGCGAGCATGATTCCGCAGTGACATCGTATAATGTGGGTTAGGTAGCTAACTAATCCCACATCTTATTTTTTTATTTTTTATTTGTGTTGGATTTGAGATACGTATAGTTAGATATTTGTTAAAGTAAGATACCATGTCCTCTACATGTTCAATTGAACATCTTGAGTTCATCCAAGCGGTAAATCCTTCTTTAGTGCTTTCATAATTGATTTCTTCTAATTCCAAGGCCTTTGGAGCCTGTGACAGGGTTTTAAATCCTCTTGGGACTATCACATGGCATTTGACTTCGGAATTCTATCACGTATCTATGAAATTGTTAAGGTATATTTCGTTGTTGTCTGAATAGTTTCTTTTTATATATAACTACTTACCAACGTGTAATATTTGATGCCTTTTCGTATGCTTACAGAACTATTGGTCATCCATCAGCAGATAAAACGTATAAACCCACTCAAAGAATCAAGCGCCAGATGAAATCAGCATGCAGAAAGATTTAATCGTGCAAAGTATTCAGTAATTTCCTTCAAGATGCTTAGTGTGAAAGACATTGCGATCCTGAGAATAATATCAGTACAATATGATCAGGGAGTGCAAACAATCAGAGGCACCGTTGCCGGTAGTTTTCTCTGTTTCTTATCCTTAAAATGAGTCTCATGATCACCACAAATAACTAACAAGCCGTTTTGTGCGCTAATAGCCTTTGCGATCGCCCGCATATTTTCGGCTGTTTCCCTTGCAGC
>QBUN01000068.1 GCA_013180565.1 Candidatus Methanophaga sp. GoMg3.2
AAATATACAGCTTCATAAAAAACGAATATTTGTATAAATTTTGGTGCTCCCCCTTTTAAATAGGGTTAATTAATTGAGCGGGCATATGAAGATCAATCCATCAAAACCAAGGGGCAGATAAAAATCTATAGATACATAGTATTAATTCTATTTCAACAAGCTAAGAGTGAAACAAAGACGAAAAAATGTAAAAAATTGAGATAGCTCACGCTCAGTCATTCCATCCTTCTCCCTTCTACTTGTCTTTGACTCAATGAAGGTAGTTAGGATGGTAAAGAAGTACTTCCTCCCAATTCCAGACATGGTCTGTCAATCCAGCAGCGATTGCAGGAGTACGTTTTTGCTTCCCTTTGCCCTTGCCGAGCGTCAAACTCATATGTGGCCTGACGAAATTATAGAAGACTTGAAAGACAAACATCTGCCCTTCGAGTTCCTCTTTTTTCTTCGCTGCCGCTAGTGTTCTCCTTATCAAAGAGCACAAACAGCTCCTCAGCGTGAGGTTAAACCGCTCTACATATGATGTATTTACCGTTTTACCGACGTTCTTCAGCCAGCTGATAAATTCCACGATCTGCACCAGAGAATGATTGGTTATCACCTTTTTATAAACTCGTGAGATGCGTACGCCGTCCCATTCTTTCACCACCTGGGCATACATGCTACCCCTGAAATATGCTTTTATTTGCCCAACATACGCTTCCAGACCGTCCGTTGTAATCAATCTCGGCACACCATGAGTCCTTGCCTTTATCGTCTTTATCACTGCTTTTGCCGAATTACTACTTCTATCACCAATGTGAAAAGCAATGAACAACCTCGTTGCCACGTCGATCCCAGTCCAAATCCACACTTTTGTCTTCTTTCTCCACAGATAGCTCCACAATTCGTCCATTTGTAAATACAAGGAACTGAAGTTGTGGTTTCGCTTACACAACTCTTGTTTTATCAGTACCTCACAGTGCGGCGCTATCCTCCGTATCCATCGCTCCACCGTTTTCTCCTGTTTTACAGTAACAGCAGCAATCATTCCCACACCCACACCACACATGTACATGGCCATCGCCATCAAGATAACATAGATCGGCGTGCGAAGACCTTCTAATGGTGTCCCTTTTCTTTTATTGAATCGCGCTTCGCACCGATTACACTTATATTCTTGTTCACCGTTCTTTTGGTGTCCATACCTGATCACGTCTTCGTGGTTAACTATTCCATAAATATCGCAATTCTGATTGGGGCATGCCTGATCATGATCCTCCCGCTTGGGTCCTCGTTTTTTTTAGATCCTTCATTCATCTTTTTATTATTGCATTGGTGGTAAAAGTTAAAAATGAATGAAATAAATACCCCAACTATAAGGGGGGAGCACCTAAATTTTTGCTATTGGCGAAAGTCAAGATACTGTCTTTTCATGGTTATCTTTACTTGAAAAATGATGAGGACATTCCAGATATTCCTCTTAAAATCAAGATAGAATATAAAATTATTTCAAATACCAAAGAATTAGTAAAACATTCCTATGATAAGAAAATCAAGAAGGATATAGTAAAATTCAAACATTTTTTAAAACATGGATGCAAAATGTATCTTGTGCTATGTAACGGAGATATAGCGGGGTATTATCATGTATCGAAATTAAGCGATTTTAAAGCCTATCTATATAATGATTATTTTTTATTTAAAGGTGGTGACAAGTATTATATATTCTTTTGTCATACTTTCGATGAATATAGGGGGCACGGAATCTATTCAAACATATTGACACAGATTTGCAAAGATACTATAAAGAAAGCTGGGAAGGTGTTTATATCTACTGACATGAAAAATATCGCCTCACAGAAAGGAATCGAAAAAGCAGGCTTTGGGAAATTGGGGATGTTGAAGTATAAAAAGATAGGGTGCATTACTTTTATTAGCATCTTCAAAAAACTATGAGAAGACGTGCAATGAATTAATTAAACCCCCCAACTCCACCTGAATCGTATAGTTTATTGTACCTCTCTAAAGTATTCCATAAAGATAAATCATGATAATAGTAATCAAAAGCAGTCCCACTACTCCAACTGGGTTTTAATTTAAATTTATCGGTTTTTGAAGAATATAGCTTTAAGGGTCTTTTGCTTAATTCTTGCTCTCTAATTAATATAACCTCGTCACTATTATTTCTTAAAAATTTCATATTTTCTTTATCTATTTCCAATATGTGGTATTTAAATTCATACGGAGAAAACATCAAGTATCTACAAGTTGCATAATCGGACATCAGATAACCCACGGTAATTTTGGCAACATGATCAAATGCAACAGTCTCTTCTTCCGTTAAATAATATGTATAAAATGGTCTCTTTACCAAAGGGTTGTCTGATGCGATGAAGTCGTTTGAGATTGATAGAAAACACATAATAACAAATAATAGAATGACTAATGTTTTTACGTGTTTGCCTGATTTATAATAAATT
>QBUN01000067.1 GCA_013180565.1 Candidatus Methanophaga sp. GoMg3.2
TCTATCACGTTCAAGAACTTTTCGGTATTAAGCCCTCCAAGCTCTTTTGTATAGTCCTCGTCATATGATGAATAAAAGTCAGCTAAGTTGTAATAGTCATCGGCAAGAGCTGGAGAATAGGGTCCCCTGAGATAGATACTATACGAATAGCCATGATTGAACCCAAAGAACTTAGAGATGAACACATACTTTTGTAGCATCAGCCGGTGCTCAAATTTTTCAATATCAAAGCCAAACCCTGCTTCTCTTTCAAGAAATTTCATAAACGGCAATAATTTACCCATCATATCCCATCCTTCATCGCTTCTTATTACTATAATAAAATTAGTAGCTTAAAAACTTTTCGATTTATGATATGTGTGGAGAAGTCTTATTCTGTTCACGTCTCTAATTTCAAAGGATACAAAGGAGAAAACACCTGGTTGGTCCAATGGTCTTCTTCAAACAGGTTGCTGGATGTATATGTTAATGCGACAACAGGGAATATAGTTGGAATAGAAGAGAAAACAGCACCAACGCCAACCAAACCATAAACATTAAGCCATAACCGCTATTGCACCTTTGGACTCGGAACTATCCACTTCGGATGTTCTTATTTCAGTCAATTTAATTGCGATAGTTTTTATATACCCAAAAATGTTCATAAGTAAAAGATGTACCGGTTTATGAAAGAAGTCAAGAAAAAAGTAAAATTCTAGACGTAGGGGCTATCATGCTTAGGATCGAAGTTCAATGCAAAGACCCGTATGGTCTTTCCTATGCCCCACCACTTAAGGTGCTCATCAATGGCGTTATGATGTATGACCAAATGAACACAGAAGAAGAGAAGAAATTAGGAAATTACAATGTGATCACTGTTTGGTATAATGCAAAAATAATGAACGGGGGAATTGAACCAATCGTGCTTGAATTAAAGCCAGTAGAAGGTGCTGAGAAATTCTTCAAAAGGGCCCGCTCATCCAAGCAGAAGTATCAAGCGACCTACACAAAAAATCAAAAGGAAAAAATGCGGAGAAGGCAACTCCGCAAAACCGTTATAGTGAGGAAATTCTCACAATGGAAACTTTTTTCTTGCATCACATAAATTGTCAATCAAGCAGGAACAAACAAGCCCCAACCACGCTACACCCGATTGAAATCCGGTGCATCCCTGCTAAAGTCCCCATCATCTCAAATATCCCTTTTTGAATCTAAATACCGCCTTTTTCTATCATAACAACTCAACAAACTCTTCAACAGTCAATCCCGCATCTTTAATCAAACTCCTAAGCGTACCTCTCTTTAGCTCCTTGTGTTTTGGCACAGAAAGCGTAGTGGAATATCCAATTTTTTCCATGATGACATGATTTCTCGTTTGTCTACTTGCGACCCAACCAGCTTTACTGAAGGCTTTTACTGCTTTGAGTCCTGATATTACTAGTAACTTCGCCATTTACACGGCTACTTCTATCGCTTTTTCTTCGACACCTTGTAGCGCCCTCTGATTAATAACTTCCATACATCCCAGTATTGCATCTTTGATGTTTTCCAACGCCTCTTCCATCGTGTCGCCTTGTGAATGGCATCCCGGCAATGCGGGGCAGCTCACATTGTATCCCCCATCTTCTAAATCTTCATTCATAACAACTTTAAATTTCATTTTCTCGGCACCACTCGATAGATATATTTTTGATATTAAAAAGCTTTCCATAAATGTCACATACCCCGTCCTTCAAGGCTGTCCCACAATTGACTTTAATTAGTACGATAGTTGGTATATACTTAAACCTTGGCTAAAAGAAGATAAAATTTGGGGCCCCTAGCCCTTTAATGCTCCTACACATATTTTTGAGTGATGATTGATTATTACGTCCATTTTTGGTAGAATTCACTCCAATAGCTTCAGTTTGACTTTTTATCGATCGTCCATATTCTCTTCAAATTATGTGCTATGCATGCCAACTGAATGAGGCTTCATCATGACCTTTGCATGATATGCAGGACTGCCAGGGCCATCATATCGCCATTCGATACTTTTAAAAGTCTATACTTTCTACTACACCATCTACAAGTCTAGAAATGTGGTCTTCTTCGATTAAGTCCGCTATAGTCGGGTGAAATAGCCAATTTTGGTTGTGGAGTCTTCTATATTTATGAATGCCATAATGTTTATATGTGGTCGAAAGCGTATAAAAGTATCGCAAAAAGCTCTAATTATGGGACAGCCTCTGAATTGGGGGGGCATCCTTGCACCTTCGGCGTTGTTATTCGTCTTCATGCACGGCTGATTCCCGAAGTGAATGTTTCGAGCTTTTTATAAACCAAAGAGTATCATTCTAATAATAAGTATAAGTATCAAGATTAATGTTATCGCTATTCCAATACCAACAACACCCAAAGATATCTTGAACAATAGGTTATGTGGAATGGCTCAGTGCATCGTGTACCCTAAAAGGCTCAGTGCATAGGTACCTTCA
>QBUN01000066.1 GCA_013180565.1 Candidatus Methanophaga sp. GoMg3.2
CTTCTCTCCCGTATTTCGCTGGCATCACTATGTCCCTCTCTCTGAACCCATACACATTCAACTTCACCAGCAGATCATTGCAGTAGCCGTACCAGGGATAGATAGAATCAAGCGGAATTCTCTCCAGAGCGCTCTTCGATATTGCAGCATAGCCGTTCTGCGGGTCCATCAACTGCCAGTATCCCGCACCTATCTTCGTCAACATCGTGAGTAACGAATTACCAAAGAACCGCCATTTCGTCATCCCGCGTCTATATTCCGGGCTCAATAACCGATTCCCTTTTGTATAATCCGCTCTCCCTTCTATAATCGGCTCCAGCAACTTCGGCAGTTGCTCTGGGTCCATCTGGTTATCGCCCGCCATTACCGCCGTAATATCAATACCATCTTCTAATGCTTTTTTATACCCTGAAACAATTGCTGCACCCACGCCGCCATTTTGCTCATGTCTTATGAACACCACTCGTTCGTCTTTTTCGTTGCAAAATTCTTGGATTAACGCAGCCGTATCATCTGTGGAACAATCATCAACTGCGTATATCCTATCCACATAACCCGGAATGGACGCTAAAGTTTCCTCTATCAATTCCTGCTCATTATACGCCGGCACGACAACGCCAATACTGTGTTCTTTATACATTTTATCCTTTCCGTCTTTATTTTATTGCAGTTAAATGATCTAAATAGCCTTTCACCAAATTCAAAATCTCTTCTGCAATTTCTAAAGCTTGTTCCGCTTTCTCTTCCACATAGTATTCTTCCAGAGAGGTAACCTCACCTTTAAAAATGAAGGGATACCTCGTTCTCGACCAATCCAATGTAAAGAACTCTAACGCAGTTAATATCTTGCGTGAACAGTTCTCATCAAATTTCTCTTTCTTTGCAAGAAATGCAAATTGAGTACTTATTTCGTGTTCTTTTGTGAAAATGCCGTGTATTTCCAGGATTGACTTGACACTTTTCTCAACGCACTGTTGAGCATAGAATATCGTCGCCTCATAGTCATCAAAATCTAAATTCCTTTTCGCCCTTTCAAAATCCTTTTCTGCAATCTTGAGATATTTTATAGCGAAATCTCTGAACTTCTCCACTCTTTATGCCTCCCTACAAATGTAAACTCCGGAATATCTTTCTTCTTTATTTCCCTTATTTTATTCCTGAAAAAGGTATTCTTATCATACCATATATTATACCCCAGTAGCAACGTCAAAAACAATGGCGAGTTATACGTTATATTTGCATTCAAATCCTCTACATCCCAGATGATTGGGGCAATAGAAACCCCGTAATCCAGGATAATTGCCACACAAATATCTATTAGAATTGATTCGATTTCATCGTATTTCTCTACGATGATCAGCAAATCCAGGTCACTGCTTTCATCCCAATCTTCTCTTGCACTGCTGCCGAATAAGACAGCGGATACAAAATTTTTACCAAGCTTGTCCCTCAATTCATCAATAAATTGGTTCAAAGCCCTATCTATCCTAATTTGTTTGTCCATTCTATTATTGCATCCTCAACTCGACGAGTTGTTTAACTCCTTCTCTGAGAGCTTCATCAGTGAGACTATCTCCCGTTCATACATAAGTTCATCCATCTTCTTCAAAATCTCGATGACGTGCTGCTTTATATCCCGAACTTAAGCTTCTATGTTCATCATGCATAATTCTCATCTCCCTGTAGATATATAAAGATCTTTCACTCAAGGTTTTTATCGAAGATAAAAAAGTTGTTAGCACAAGTTTCTTTGTTAAAGAAAAGTGTTTGGATTAAACCTTTTTTAAAGGTTTGATGATTAAACTTTCCTAAAGTTTGATGCCTTAGCATTTTTGATCCAACTTTCCTAAAGTTTGACGAGGTTTTCCAATACCCCGGTAAATAAAACCAAAATGCTCGCATTCCTCTTTATTGTATGCGTCCCTTCCATCTACCAGCACGGGGGTACGCATAGTCTTTTTCATCGAACCAAGATCAAGGTTTAGATACTCAATATGCTTAGTTACTATAACAATGGCGTCAGCACCGTTGATTGCTTCGTTCAGGTCTTTGGTGAACGGAATATCAAAATCCCTTACATAAGGGTCATGAAGTACTGGCTTTGCTCCTTTTTCTACTAATCGTTCATAAAGTGGTCTCGAAGGTGTATTTCTCGTATCATCGGAATTCTCAAGAAATGCAACACCTAAAATAGCTATTTTTGCACCTTCTAACTCCAATCCCGCATCTCTCAATCCTTCCTCCACTAGATTTGACATGTGAGTCGGCATCCATGCATTTAATTCTCTGCTTTTTACTATTATCTGTGGGTCAACTTTGAACGTACCATATGTATCCACTCCATACTTTAACAACAATGAATCCTTTGGAAGGCAATGCCCGCCTACACCAGCGCCCGGAAAATGCATGTTTCTTATTGGATTGGCAGATGGATTTGACGGGTCATTCGGCAATG
>QBUN01000065.1 GCA_013180565.1 Candidatus Methanophaga sp. GoMg3.2
TATCAAACCACAAAAAACTAAAAATTAGAATTTATTTTCCGGTGGCCCCTAAGATTAAGGGACTTCAGTTACTTAAACAGCTTTTTCCAAATGCAGTATTTCTCATCTCGACAGCAGTATATGAAGAACTAATGAGATGCAAAGATGCAGGTTTTAGCTTTCCCGATAGGATTTTTGAATTTACAGATGTTACGCAGTTAAATAAAGGTGAATTGGAAGAATATAAACTGATATTGGCACGTGCGAGGCATCTTGGGCATGGTGAAATCCATTCCATCATCATCGCCAGGTTTAGAAAATATCCTTTTTTGACGAATGATAAAATTGCGAAGAAATTTGCGAAAGAATATGGTGTTGAGGCATGGGACATCCCTGATATTTTAAAAGCGTTGTGGGCAAAAGGGGTGAAATCAAAAGAAGAAATTAGGAGGATTGTATCAGAAATGGAAAGAAAGGATAGGATGGTCATTCAGGATATTGGGTTGAAATAGGATGTTAGGATCCCTAGCCCCTGCCACCCCTAATAACGTCGTTTGAATCCGCGGGCAGGTGATCTGGCGATGGGTGAGCGCGGGAAAATGAGGGGTGGGCGAGCAGGTCATTCGTCAAGGGCAGCGGGAATTTCGCTTACCATTTCCGATCTTAAAGAAGTTCGACAAAGTTAAATTTTGACGAGCGAAGCATGGTTTTTTACACCCTATTATGTGCAGGAATCTGTACTATAACAAGTACTTTTCCAGCCTATAACCTGCGGCAACAGCCGGAACATATTCCCAATATTTCCGGCGCATCTAGCTCTGGATGGCAATCAGCAGCCTCAACAACCTCAGATACAACATCATCTCTTGTTTTGTTATGCGGAGTTTTGTGGCCCTTTTTAGAATCGAACAGACCAAAAATACCTTTTTCTTCATACCTATGATACCAGTAATAATAGGTATCTCTACATATACTGAATTCTTTGATTACTTCACGGATAGTTTTTCCAAGTTTTGTATGGGCATGGATCATCTTAAGAGGCTGTCCCACAATTGACTTTAACTAGTACTATAGTTGGTATATACTTAAACCTTTGCTAAAAGAAGATGAAATTTGGGACCATACCGCTTTAATGATTCTACACAAATTTTTGAGGGATGAATGATCAATACGTCCATTTTTGGTAGAATTCACTCCAATCGCTTTAGTTTGACTTTTTATCGTCCATATTCTCTTCAAATTATGTGCTATGCATGCCAGACTGAATGAGGAGTTTCATCATGACCTTTGGATGATATGCAGGACTGCCAGGGCCACCATATTTTTCCTCGATACTTTTAAAGTCTATACTTTCTACTACGTCATCTACAAGTCTACAAATGTGGTCTTCTTCGATTAAGTCAGCTATAGTTGGGGGAAATAGCCAATTTTTGTTGCGGAGTCTTTTTATGAATGCCATTATCTTACTTGAATTAATTAATATATTAATGGCGAAAGTCAAGTTATTTCATTGAAACATTTTTGCTAAAACTAAAACAGATGGATAAGAGAAAGACCATAGCCGAGATAAACGAAAAAATAAAAAAAGGAGATGCAGTTGTTTTTACCGCTGAAGAATTTAAGCAGATAGTAAGAAATGAAGAGCCGGTTACCGTGGAAACTGTAGATGTAGTAACCTGTGCCACATGTGCTATAATGTCCGGTACGGCAGCAATTTTATCCATACCCATAGCAGAAAGAAACGAATTTGAGAGAGCAGATAAGGTCTGGTTGAACGACATCTCGGCTTTTCCAGGTCCGTGCCCAAATGAAAGATTGGGTATTGTGGATGTATTCGTTTATGGAACAGCCAGTGCAAACCATGAGTATGGAGGCGGGCATCTGTTTCGCGAAATAGTAGAAGGTAAACAAATAGAAGTAAAAGTAAAAACGAATGATAGAAATGAAATAATCGAACGAAAAATAAGTAAAGACGATTTACAATTCGCCAGAATGATTACCACTCGCAGCGCATTTAAAAATTATATGGCTTTTGTGAATCCAGAAGAAGGAGAAGTTGGAAGTATATTCTCGGTTAGAGGATTGAAGGGACCTTACAAAGAAATTTCCGTGACTGGCAGTGGGGAAATTAACCCCTTAGAAAACGACCCTTTGCTAAAGACAATTGGTATTGGAACAAGAATAATGGTAAATGGTGCAACAGGATATGTAATGGGGGAAGGAACGAGAAGTAGCGAAGAAAAGCCAAATCTTTCTGTGACTGCTGATATGTATAAGATGGATGCGGAATTTATGGGTGGATTTATCACGTCAAAAAGCCCGGAGTGCATAACTTCCATTGCTGTTCCAATTCCTGTAATTAACGAAGAAGTATTTTCTAACCTTAAGATTATGGATGAAGAGATAAAGCTGCCAATAGCTGATATTCATGATAGAATACCGTTTGTAGAGAGCAATTA
>QBUN01000064.1 GCA_013180565.1 Candidatus Methanophaga sp. GoMg3.2
TAAATCCGTGTAAATCTGCGTCCTAAATTAAATTTATTTATGGGTAGAAGTTATATTTTATATACAATAAAAAAATGATTGGATACCAGTGAAAATGCAGCTAAAAACGAGTAAAACGGAAATAACGCATATTTTTATAGCTTGGCTTGCTATTTCCATCGCATTTACCATTGTCTTATCTAGATGGTACCAGCAAAGTTGGGTTTCAATATTTATTATTTCCGCTGTTACCGTTGGCTTTGCATTTATCTTACATGAGCTTGCTCATAAAGTAGTAGCACAAAAGTATGGTGCGTGGTCTGAGTTCCGGATGGCACCGTTTATGCTGCTCGTGGCAATATTAACAGCTTTTATGGGGTTTATATTTGCGGCTCCGGGCGCAGTCATGATATCCGCGCCTTATCTCACAAAGGAAGAGAGTGGTAAAATTGCGGTAGCAGGTCCGATGATGAATGTAGCACTGGCTTTTGCCTTTTTACCACTCACTTTTTGTTCCGGCATGACAGAACAAATAGGCGATTTTGGGGTTATGATAAACGCATGGCTTGCTGCTTTCAACATGATTCCAGTTAGTGTATTGGATGGAAAGAAGGTGTTTGCATGGGATAGGCGAGTATATGGTGCTGCGTTAAGCATTGTGATTATTGTACTGGTGATGAGTATGATGATATAATAAAAACAATGACTAAAAACGTTATTTTTGTTTTCCTTTTTGGAGAAAAGAAAAAGTGTAAAGAAAGCTTTACCAAAAAAATGGTATACTGTATGTACAATGGAAGGGCGAATCAAAAATAAGGAAGGAGAAAACGAGAGACTAATAGATGGTTACGGTAGAGCGATAAGAAGTTTGCGATTCTCACTCACGAATCGGTGTAACTTGAACTGCATTTATTGTCATAACGAAGGCGAGGGCCGAGATGAGGTAAAGGCGGAAATAAGTGCTGAACTTATAATCGCGATAGCACGAGTAGCCTCGACTTATTTCGGCATAAGGCGAGTGAAATTTTCAGGTGGTGAGCCGTTGATGCGAGCGGATCTCGCAGAGATAGTGCATGGTATAAGAGATTATGAAGATGACATCTCAGTAACAACAAATGGCACATACTTATGTAATTATGCGGCTGAGCTTGCGGATGCCGGACTGGACCGATTGAACGTAAGCTTAGATTCAATTAAAAAGGGAAGATACGACCTCATCACCTCTTCGACTAACAACCTGTCAAGGGTGATTGATGGCATATACAGTGCGATAGATGTGGGCCTTACGCCTATCAAGCTTAACATGGTTATCCTGAACGGAATAAACGAGGATGAGATAGAGGATCTGATAGATTTTGTGCGCGAATGTAATAAAAGAGGGGGTGGCGAAATGGTAATCTTGCAATTAATCGAATTGATTCCTTCTTTTGATCACTCTATGCAGCCGTATAAAGCCGATTTTTATGCGATCGAAGCGAAACTGAAATCGAAAGCAGCAGCAATAAAAACGAGGCGGTTGCAGCACAGGAAGAAATATTTCGTCGATGGCGTTGAGGTAGAGGTGGTTCATCCGATAGATAACACGGAGTTCTGTGCTAATTGCTCGCGGTTACGAATTACTTCTGACGCTAAGATAAAGCCATGCTTGTTGAGGGATGATAATCTAGTTCCGATAGATAGTCTGGATGAGGAACAGATAGCGAGCAAATTGAAATTGGCAATGCAGTATAGAGCGCCATTTTATGGTAAACGACACCCTAGACTATAACATAACTTGACATTGTCCGATTAACTCACATGAAGACTAGCAGTATATCTTCAAGCACGGTGATTTTTATCTAAGTTAGTTTTTTATGTAAATAGAATCATATAGTAATTTGAGGAGGGGGAGAAAAGGAAGATGAATGTCCATAATGCTTTTTTTGATGATATAGAAGCCTTGGCGAAACTGTATGCCGATGAAGCTGAGACGGTAAAGAGGAAGAAGAAAGCAGTAGTAAGGAAATTGCCAATGCTTCCACCTGTGGATTGTGAACATCTAAACACAATTCTGATCTGTTCTCACCCCGGGGAGAGAGTCTTGATCATGAGAGAGTCTGAATTCGGGAACCGGAAAGAAAATGGCCACAAAAAATTTAGATAAGATCCTCTCAATAATCCTAATCATCACGATAATAATAGCATTGGCAATGGTGATCTACGTAATTGTGACACCTAAGAGGGGAGAAGAATTCACCGAGTTCTACATCCTTGGCACTGGTGGTAAGGCAGCAGACTATCCAACAAACCTTTCCACTGGCGAAAAGGGGGAGGTGATAGTTGGTGTTGTCAATCACGAATATGAAGACGTGTCATACCGCTTTAGGGCGGAGATAGAGAACAGAAGTATAGGCGAGAAACGGTTACAACTGGTACATAACGAAACGCTGGAGTTCCCGTTCCTGTTTACCGCAGA
>QBUN01000063.1 GCA_013180565.1 Candidatus Methanophaga sp. GoMg3.2
ATCCCTATTGCTGTCCTTCTTCTAATTTTCATTTTTTATCTATCACCTCCTAATTCTTTATTCACCACATATGTAGCGCCTATCCTTGACGCAATCAAAAAAACTCCTTTTATTTCCCCCACATTTATACCTCCCTTTCTTCTTTCGCCGTTACCTTGTATCTTCCAAAAAGCATCATAGCAGCCCTCCCTTTTTTGCTATTCGTTCGCTTTTTGTTCTCGCTTTTTATACCCCCCATACTATTTCTTCTGCTAAAATTGCTACCTTCACAATTTTATTATTAAATCAGTATAAAAACTTTTCAGTTTTTTCCAACTTTTGGTTATAAAAATGCTTAAAAAGTAGAATATAGTGCTAATACATGTAAGGGGCATATGCAAAGGCATATGCAGGATGGAGTGCTACGCTTTTCGTTTATATTCTACTTTTTTACTTCCCGTTATGAGAACGAGAAAATAATATCAACTGCATGTGCTCATAAACTGATTTAAACGACATAAAAAAATAAATAAAATGAAAGCGAGAGGGTGACTGAGGTCACCCCCTCATTTTCTAATGTCTAAATAGTTCTCTTACTGCCGCTACCGCAGGCTACGCCTTTGAGAACAGTTTCTTTAGACTGCCCCGGTAGTTTACTACTAATAGGCTTACTAATGCCGCTGTGGTTACTACATAGCTTAGTAGCATTGGAGCCCAAGTAGTAAGTGCTCCGCCTGCGGCTACGGATACTGGTGCGCACATTTTTTTTCTTTTACCTCCTATTTTTATACTATCCCATATGGTGTATCTCATATCGCTATAAGCACTGGTATTCACTACACACATCCTCAGGAGCTATGGAGCATCCCATAATATGCTTTGGTATCGATTCAGCGCTCATAAGCCCTAATAGTTCCTTTACCTGCTCTGCTACATATGAGTTTCCTTGTTCCTCAAATATACTTATTGCTGTTTCGAATGCCTCGTTTGCCTTTGCCTTGTCCCCAATCTCCAAGTATGCTTTACCTAAATCTCTATATGCTTCTGCATAATCGGATTTTAATTCTATGGCTTTGTCGAAGTCGGAAATTGCTTTATCGTATTCCTGCATTGCGTAATAGGTTAGCCCCCGACTATAGTATTTACTGTACATACTCCTGTAGGTTCCCTCTTCAATTGTGCTGGTGTCCATCTCAAGCGCCTTTTCAAATGCCACCGTTGCATTTTCACTTGCTCCAATTTCCGAGTATACAATACCCAAGCCTCTATATGCTCCTACGGTCGGTTTTAATTCTATCACTCTGTTATAGTTGGCAATTGCCTCGTCGTACTGTCCCAGATTGTAGTAAGCTAATCCCTTTGCCTCGTATTTGGTGTAGCCCCCATGTGATTTGGTAAGCCATGCAGGGTCGTCTTTCTTCAAGTCAAGCATGTAATCACAGTTTTCAATTAGTTTATTCCATTCGCCAAGGCGCTGATAGCTACCTGTTACATGACCAAGTGCGGTCATAAGAGTTGGGTCTAACTCTATTGCCTTTTCGTAATCTAAGGTCCCTCTCAAATCTTCATACACCATGTGATGGCCCCCACCATAGTTTCTTCCTCTGCTGTAGTATACCGCAGCTAAACCCTTAAGGCTCACTTCCTGTATGATCAGTTCTTCTGATTCTAGTGCCTTATTAAATTCTGCGGTTCCGTTATCAAAGTCGCCATATCTATAGTAAAGGTTCCCTTTCCCCGCGTGTGCCAGCATATACGTTGGGTCTAATTCAAGTACCTTGTCAAAATCCGCTAGTGCATTGTTATATTTATCGATAATCTCGGAGTCAAAGGGCTTGTAGTAATAGTGAATGTACTCAGAGTAGACAAGCCCCCTGTTGTTGTACGCTTCTACATACTCTGGGTCTAACTCTATTACCTTGGTGAAATCCGCAATTGCTTTGTTACCCTCCTCGTTGTCTAGGGCACGCTTCCACTTGCCCCCACCGAAATAAGCAAGTCCGCGATTGTAATATGCCTCTAAAAAATCAGATTTCAATTCAATGGCTTTAGAGAAATCGGAAATTGCGTTATCTATGTCTCCTAGCACTACATAGCATAATCCACGGTCGTTATATAGGTATTCATTGTCTGGGTTTAACGCTATCGCCTTATTGAAAAGATATAGCGCAGCGTCATAATTACCCTTATTATACTCATCCTTCCCTAAGTCAATGTATTTTTGTTCCTCCAACGCGCCTGCGAGACCCCAAGAAGACAAGCCTAACAGTACGATTAGAGTTACTCCTATTGCTGTCTTTCTCGTAATTTTCATTTTTTATCTATCACCTCCTAATTTTTTAGTTACCCAAGGTGTAGCGCCTATCATCGGCGCTTTCCCAGATTTTCCTTTTAAATCTTCCATTTCTATTTCATACCTCCTCTTTTTTCACGTTTAGTGCAGTCCCGGCCAAA
>QBUN01000391.1:0-4386 GCA_013180565.1 Candidatus Methanophaga sp. GoMg3.2
TGAGAGCAAAAACGGTAGAACGGCTGTTCGGGCATGTTAAGCAAAATATAGGGTTGAGAGAGTTTTTGACCAGAGGTTTGCAAGGCGTAAGGGCTGAATTCAGTCTGGCATGCATAGCTCATAATTTGAAGAGAATATGGACGATAAAAAGTCAAACTAAAGCTATTGGTGTGAATTCTACCAAAAATGGACGTAATAATCAATCATCCCTCAAAAATTTGTGTAGAAGCATTAAAGGGGTATGGTCCCAAATTTCATCTTCTTTTAGCAAGGGTTTAAGTATATGCCAACTATAGTACTAATTAAAGTCAATTATGGGACAGCCTCTTAAGTACGGGGTATGTGGCTGCGGGATGGGGGATTTATGCTCGTATAAGCGATAAGAATACAGAAGAACCTTATTCAATCGCTAAAAATAGGCGCTCATTAAGAAAATACAGCTCAAAAACGATTAAGAACTACATTCACTATAATGAGGAACTCTCATACATTATGTGAGTAATAAAGATTTAAGCATAATAAAAAGTCCTTTGGATAACTAATGCGAGGTGTAATTTATGGAAAAATATTCTTCAAGAGAGATTTCTCAAATCATTAATGGATATAAGTCACTTGACTGTAATGGGGATCTGTCCTCTCTTTTCCAAAGGGTATCGCATTGTAATAAATGTGTTTCGACTTATCCAGATCGACCTGACCTACCTAAAAATGTCTTAGTACGTTCACTTCCTCTATTTAATCTATCAACAGAAGAAAAGATTGGTAAATATTCCATCAGGATAAAAAGAGATGACACCTTTTTAAGAAATCTCTTCAATAATTCTTCAAATCCTTATGATGTAATCGCAAATCTCGGATCTGCTAAATTTGCCATAGGATTACTTCCGTGGTTAGACCGCTGTATGTTATTTAGGAGGAGTAAGAATACCAAGTTGATGGTAATTGGGATAGATTATAAACATTTTCCTGTATTTTACAATAATTCGAATGATCATAATTTTCCTTTGGATAGGTATAGCAAACGAAATAATATTTGGGGACCAACATGGAAAAGGTTTTGGAAAAATCTCATAGGCACTTCTAACGATAGAAGTGTAGATGATTTCCTTAGGGAAAATGGCGTTTTCATCACTAATTCTATGCTCTGTTTTGGTGGAAGTGACAAACCAGAATCTCATTTTTATGGTTATTTAGAGTGCTGCCAGAATCATATTGAAGAGCTAATCAGAATCGTAGAACCAGAAACCATAGTGTCTTTCGGAAACTTTGGGTGCAGGAATGTTGCTACAATATTACTAAAGCAAAGGCACAACAAGAATAATTCAATCCTTAAAAGGTTATCGGAGAAAAAAGCCCCTCTAAAAGAAATGGAATCAATTATGACGAAACATGATTGTAGAGAAGGAATAATGTTAGAATGCAACTCTCAACCAATTGTATTTTGGCCACTTTATCAGCCCGCACGTCCTATTAATAGATATAATGGGGATTACGAAGTATTAAAAAGACTGGTCGGCGTATAACAAGATGTATGTGGTTCGCGTCGCTCACCCAAATGCTCGCCTCGCACTTCGCATGCACCGATACCGTTATCCAAAATTGGCAAACGCTAGATGTCAACGTTGAATCCTACGGCATTGAGCATACCTGCGCCTGTATTGAAAAACTAAAATAAACGAACCGATGGAAATTTCAAAGCATGAGCATCAACCATGATGCCCCGTTTTTTCCAAAACGGGGTCGTTGACTTCCATCTGCGTTAATCTGCGTTAATCTGTGTCCAGAAATACTTTTTGTATGATAATCTTTTCTTTTCTTTTGGTTTTGTGGGCCCTAAATAAATACTTAACCGAACACACATGAATCTTGTAGTTATAAAAGTAAAACATACAGAATAACCGGTATAGTGACCATACTGATCACTGTGGTAATGAGAACAACAGAAGCGACCAAAGAAGCGTCTCGTTCATATTTCGATGCTAATATCATTGTCATAACAGCCGAAGGCATTGCAGCTTGTAGTAATATGATGTCCTTTGTCAATCCATCTATGGAAAGTAGATTGATTATCACTAACGCGACAGAAAACCCGCCCAGAATCTTGAATGCCGATGCGAGACAAGCTATTTTTGCAGCTTCTACCTTTATCTCTGTCAGTTTATAGCCGAGCACAAGTAATGCTAATGGAATAGTGATCAGCCCGATCATTTCAATTGGGTTGAATATCGCAGATGGTACAGGTATTTGTAACAGATTCACAACTAGTCCTATTACCACAGCATATAGCAGCGGTACTTTGAACGCTTCTTGTAGCTCGTTTCTATGATGTATGATATAAATGCCCACGCTGAAGATAATTAATGAGTTCATCATATCATAGACCACTGCTCGTGACAAGCCGTCCATCCCAAATGCGAATAACGCGACGGGATAGCCCAAATAGCTCGTATTGCCAAATGTCATTGGCAAAGACAATCCGTTTTTGTCCAACTTTGTTAGCTTTAAAATAAATAAAGCTAAAAGCGCCATAGTGAGTATAATCGCTAATGCTGCTACCGCAATTGTGCTAAACTCGGTCAGGTTGATGTCACTGCGGGCAATAGAGGAGAAGATCAAACACGGGCCGGCTATGTATACGATTAGATCAATGAACGATTGTATATTTACCTTTTTGAGTTTTCCGATCGCATAACCTACTAAAATGATTGTGAATACAGGGATTACGGTCTGTATTAATTCTTGCATAGGGTATAAAGTATAACTTCTAACTATTTAATTTAGGACGCAGATTTACACGGATTTACACAGACTTATTTGTGTTTGACATTGTTGATCTTTATAATCTGTGTCAATCTGCGTTAATCTGTGTCAACAATTTATTTTCTTGTGAAAATCTGTGTAATCTTGTGGTTAACTAAACAATTACGCTTTCTTTTTAAAGAACGGTTCATTACATGTAACTATGATACAAAAAGAAGAGATAGAGCATATGGGGTGGTTGGCGCGGATAGAGCTGAGCGAAGCGGACAAGGAATTATTTGTGAAGCAAATCAGCTCGATATTGGACTATTTCGCCGTTTTGGACGAGGTAGAGACCGCCGAGGTAGACCCCACGTATCATGTACTCGGTATAAAAAACGTGGTACGGGAAGACGAACCGAAAGGGTCGTTGAGTCAGTCCGAAGTGCTACGGAATGCCGCTAAGAAAGAGGATGGGTATATCAAAAGTCCGAGAATACTATGATTGATAAGATCGAATTGGTCCACAAAGATATTAAAATCGAAATATCATTTTACAGAAACTCCGAATCGTTGGTGAAATGGTCTGATAGCAGAGAGTTATTAAAACGATTTACGGATTTGGCGATAAAGAAGTGGTATGTATTTGGAGAGGCGAACAAGAACTTACCGGTACTAAAAATGCTTGATGACGTTCCGAAAATAGAGATTGCTAATGCCGGGCACTTTATGATGATTGATAATCCGAAAGAATTCTATCGTGAACTCTTTGCAACGCTCCAATAATTAATTTTAGTTGGATATTATGTTTTCTTGTTCATCCACTAAAACCTCGCTGATACTACTGAACTGCTCCAGAGCCGAATCGAGATTATCTGCTCTCTCTCTTGCCAGCATATCGGGATCCTGCAGATTATCGGCATCTTCGAGGCTTACATCCTTCGACCAGAATATGTCGAGACTGACCGTATCTCGCTACATTAACTCGTTATACATATATGATTTATACCGCTCTCGTTTCCTCAAACGGGACATCAATTGAGAACAATTTCAAATTGAGTGATACAGACCCAGCGACTTTGAGTTTTGGGCGTTCTGCGCCTGACATAGACTGATATATTGCTTTGATAATGCCTGCATTGCTAACCTTTGTGGGTATAATTACCGTTGTCTGATCGTTGGCACTAACCGGTATCTTTTCCTCCTTTTCGCCATGTGCGATGAAAATCTCTTCGCCATTCACGAGATAAACATCGTATGTTATCTTATCAAGCGTTGCACCAATAGGGTTAGTATTGTCTATTACTAATCCTACATCTATCGTTGTACCTGTTAAACTCACATCCCTGAGTGCAATATCACTAACATCCACAGTTGGCTTTTTTATAGTTCCTAAAGTCATAGCGCTCAATATAATTATAATCACTATAATAGATATAGCTATCAAACTGCTTCTCTTCATGCTTTTTGCATCTCCATTTGTATACCATTAAGTATTATATCTACAAATTCCATACATAAAGATCTACCATAGGTGGTCGGTTAAGTACGACTCAACATAAAAATAGAGTTCCATGAATGAGCCCAGACGCCTGCCGAGGACAGAAGGCAAGGCGGCCAGGGTTGTTGTAAGAGGCGAGATTTAAG
>QBUN01000391.1:4714-11979 GCA_013180565.1 Candidatus Methanophaga sp. GoMg3.2
CCGCATAATCAACAAATCACCATACCTTATCTCTACACTGCCAGAAGGGTTATAAAGCCATTTGCCCTCTTTTCTACGTACCGCCAGTATAAACATCCCCGTTCGTGCCTCTATTTTCAGTTCCTTTAGCGTCTTTCCAAATATAACCGCGTTATTCACTTCCATCTTCAATATTATCTCATCCGACTCTTCGATAGAAGCTAAAAAGACCGGATGCAACCTGATGTCGCGCAACACAACATCTGCAATCTCGTATGCTGCATCCGAAATCACTTCAGAAGAGACCGCAACATGAAGTAAGCCCCGAAACTCGTCAAAATTACTCCTCTTTGTTACCCCTCTCGCCGCCTCTATCACTAATATCTCCAGCTCCTCTTTCATCAGGTCCATTGACTCTTCCAGATCTCGTACCTCATTTGCTATCTCTTTGTTATAAAACGTGACTGCGGAATACGAGAGACCTACCATCAACTCAGACATATTTTTCATATCGGCGATGAGGTCCGCGATTTCTTCTGTTATTCGTCGCCTTACTATCCCCCCCTTCTCCTTCTCCTTGTATTCCTTCCCCGTCGCCATCTTACAGAACGCAGGTATGCCTTCTGTGGGACCGGAAGTGATTACTAGGTCGTCCAGCAGCAATCGCTCGTCTTTATCCGGTGAATACATCCATTTAGAGCCTCGTTTTATCGCTAATACGCGCATTCCCGCTTCTGTCTCGAGCTTTAATCCCTTTAGCGTTTTGCCTTTCAAGATGGATGTGGGTCTTATCTTTACGTTTAATACGGCCTCTTCAAAATCCTCACGATCGAGATACCCGGTTATATCAACAGAAGTAGCTATTTTCGCTATGTCGCCCGCGGCATTTGAGATCTTCTCCGCAGCAGATGCTATTTGCAATATCCCTGCGAATTCTATTGCATCTTCTAAGTTCCGTGCACCTAACATTGTCGATATTCTCATTTTATAAAGGAGCGAATGCATCTTCTCCTCTAATTTAAACACCTCTTTCGCTATCTCGGGATTGCTATATAAAACTGCAGAATATGCGAGGTCTAACATAGAGCCTGAGATGTCCTTCATATCCACGAGCATATCCTTCGCATTGAACGTCTTTATTTCATCCTTCAACTCGTCAGCCATTATAAACTCTCCTCTAACCACTTCTTCGCACGTTTAATCGCCTCCGTATCCCGAGATACGAGTTTTATACGCACTTTGTAAGTCCGCTCATTTCCCGCCATGTAGGGATAGGACCCGATCGTTACATCTGTAAAGGTCCTTACCGCTTCGTTCAGAACATCTAATATCTCATGCTCTGGCTTATCTGTTAATATCCATTCTTCCGCCATTATCGCATTATCATCACGAAACGAGGAAGCGATGCCCTCGAACATCCCTCGCAGCTCTTCCGGCACGCCTGGCATAACAATGACGTTATCTACTTTAAATCCCGGTGCAGTACCTACGGGGTTCCCTATAACCTCCGATCCAGTTGGCATATCTGCCATTTTTAATAAAATGCCACTTAACCCATATTTGTCCGTCAGTATTCTTTCCGCTTCTTCATCTCTCGTCAATGATTTACCCACACCTTTTGCCACGCCTTCTCTCGTTACGTCGTCATGCGTTGGACCTAACCCACCAATGACAAAGACAAAATCAGATTTACTGCTTTTTATCGCTTCGCTTATCTCGCCTTCGTCATCGCCAACCACCATTATCTTCTTTACGGCAACTCCTTGGGTGAATAACCGCTTTGCAAGCCATGAGGAGTTAGTATCTGCGATATCTCCTCGTAATAATTCATCTCCAATGTTTATTATCGTGGCGCTTTTGCCTTTTTTGATTGCCCGATTATTCATGCTTTGTATAATACCTTAATCTCTCTTTCCTACTATTAAACCTTTTGGATTTTGAGCAATTAATTGTAAAATGCAATTTGGTGCATATGATTTAGGATTTACCACTCGTTATTGCACATAAACTATATCCGCCCCTAACTCAAGCATATCATTAAAGAATGACGGATACGATATTTTAGCACATTCTACATTTTCTATAACCGTTTCTCCAGGTGCATAAAGAGCGGCGATAGTTAAAGCCATTGCCAACCTATGGTCATCATGCGAATACACCTTTGCTGCCTTTAACTCCTTTTTACCTTCTATTCGCAATCCGTCTTCCTTCTCCTCTATCCCCGCACCCATCTTCTTCAACTCTTCTGTTATCAGCTTCAATCTATCTGTCTCTTTATATCTCAAATGTGACACACCGGTTATCTCAGTAATACCATCAGCAACAGCCGCTAATACCGCTACAGTGGGCACCAGGTCCGGATTCGCGCGCATATCCACTCGTATCCCTTTTAGAGTCCCTTTAGCGCCTTTTACCGCTACAATACCACTTTCCACATCCCATCTTATGTCTGCACCCATCTCTTTTAATATCGCTACTATCCTGGAATCGCCCTGTGCAGACGGGAACAAATTCCGCATCTTCAGTTTGGAATCAGTGATTACTGCTGCTGCTAAGGGATAGGAAGCGGAAGAGAAATCGCCGGGTACCGTAAACCGCGGCAGCTCATAGCTTTGCCCGCCTCCTACGTGAAACGAATAATCAGTGTCTGAGTGAGAAAAAATAACCTCTATCCCTGCCTTCTCTAATACCTCTATTGTCACTTCCACGTACGGCACAGAGGCGAGATTATTTGCCGTGATGTAAGTGTCCTTCTCCGCAAACGGGCATGCAATGAGCAAAGCGGATATGAACTGTGAGCTGATAGATGCATCTATCGTTGTTTCACCTCCCTTTAGCCGGCCTTTTACCACTATTGGCGCTGTTCCATCACCTTTTGTACTGAACGCTTCTGAACCAAGCTCGTTTAGCGATCTAAGCAGAGGCAAATTCGGTCGCTTTCTCAACGATGCATCGCCTGTTAGAACCGCCGCACCTTCGCACAAACTAGATATAGCAGTGAAGAATCTTAATGTAGTGCCCGAGTTCTCGGCGTTTAGCACATCTTCCGGTGTTCTCGGTCGTCCATCAGTGCCTTTTACCGTTATTTTCCTCGCTTGCTCTACCTCTATAGTTGCACCTAAAGAGCTAGCAGCGTTAATTGTAGCTTTTGTATCGTCAGAGATAAGAGGATATTGAATCTCGCTCCGTTTTGCCAGTGCGGCTATTGCAATAGCCCTATGGGTATAGCTTTTAGAAGGCGGCGCATTTATTTCGCCTTTTAGCCCTGATCTCCGCACCCTTGCTTTCATGGCTTTTTATGTATAGATAGCTCTCAGGGCCACAAGATTACACAGATTTTAGTCTGAATATCGCTTCCGGAAGACACTCGACTGAAAGCCGTGATATAGCGAGAACCCTTCCGCACCTCTTTGCTCTTGTTTCACATCGAACGATACGTCCTTAGTATATAATGCGTTTGGTGATTCTCTTCCTATTACTCTTGCGATACCTTTCTCCAATTTCATATGCACTGTGCCATTTAGCCGCTCCTGTGTCTTATCCACAAAGGCATTAAGCCCCTCGAAAAGAGGGTCCATAACCAGGCCCTGATAGACCAGCTCACTCCACGTTCTATCAACAAAATCCTTGAACCTTAGTTCATGTCGCGTTAAAACGAGCTGCTCGAGGTCTCGATGCGCTTCTAACAATATAGTGGCTGCCGGATGCTCGTAGATCTCCCTTGACTTGAAGCCAAGAACTCTATCCTCGATCATATCCGTTCTGCCAACGCCGTGCTTGCCACCCACGTCATTCAATTTTTTTATCAACGAAATGCCGTCCATCTCCGTACCATCCAGCGAGACAGGTACCCCATACTCAAACCCGATTTCCATAATTGCTGCTTCTTTGGACGCATTAGCCACAGAGGAAGTCCATTTGTATATCTCTTCCGGCGGGAAGAAAGAAGGGTCTTCTAACTCGCTGCCTTCTATGCTCCTGCCCCAAATGTTCTCATCTATGCTCCATCTCTTCTCTGATTCAAATGAAATGCCATGTTCTGATGCGTATAGCTTCTCTTCTTCCCGCGTTAGGCTCATTTCCCTCACTGGCGCTATTACTTCCAGGCCGGAAGTCCTGAACACGGCGTCAAACCTGAGCTGGTCGTTACCCTTCCCTGTGCAGCCATGAGCGACCGCATCGGCATCCTCTCCTTTCGCAACTTCTACCACTTTCTTCGCTATCAACGGTCTCGCAATTGCCGTTCCAAGCACGTAACCTTCATAGTTGCCGTTTGCCTTTATCAACGGGAAGATATAATCCTGCACGAATTCAGCCTTTGCATCTATAAGCTTATAAAGATCACTTAGCTCCTCGCCCCTTTCCGTAGCCGCTTTTAGGTCCTCTTCCGGCTGCCCTACATCTACTATTACTGCAATCACTTCATCGTAACCATAATGCTCTTTAAGCAGAGGAATGCAGATTGAAGTGTCCAATCCGCCGGAATACGCAAGCACTACCTTCTTCATTTCTCTCGCTTATATTTCGCTTCTTTCATATCCACGGCAAAGAATTCACCACCTACATGGCATAGCAGTTTCGCTACATCTATCACGCCTTCTTCTTTCCATAGCTCGTCCTTCACGCCCACAGCCACTATTTTTCCCGTTATCCAGATATGGTTGCCCGCTTCAATCTCCTTCTCTAACTTGCACTCCAGCCATCCAGCAGCCTCTTTTATTCGCGGTGGCGTCACAAGCTTCGCCTTCTCTTCTGTTAGTCCTGCATGCACTATCTCATTATCTTCATATGGATAATCCGTTTCCAAAACGTGCATCTGCTCTCCAAGGTCCTTGCCCGCCACGTTCACCACGAACTCGCTATTTTCTCTGATGTTCTTCAATGTATCATGCATTGGATCGCACGAGAAACCATATAAGGGTGGTTCGAAGCTTACCGGCGAATTGAAGCTAAACGGTGCTGCATTTGCTATCCCTCTTTCGGATACTGTCGTAATGACCACCACAGGCCGAACGAACAATTTCGGATATGCTTTTACTTCTAGTTCCATCTTTTCGTCTCCATAATTTTCCTTTTTAATGGTATATAAATAAAGAATAGCATTTCTTTCTTTGGTAAAGCTTTTAAAACTTTTTGAAAGAAAGCATTTTAGCCACAGATGACACAGATTTTTACGTTATTTATAATTCTATTTTATTTACAGCGCTAATAAATCCTCGCCTTTATCTACTACGATCTTGCATGGTGTGGGTAACTTATGACCTGCCCGTTTCAAAGCTTCCTTTGCATCTCCAACATCCTGAGCCCCTACACTGACACTTACTAGCTTCTGTCCGCGCTTCACCCTCGCTGCTGTGCCTATCGGTCGCCCAAATGCGTGCCGCATACCACTTGAGATCCGGTCCGCACCAGCGCCAACCGCTAATTTGTTCTCTCTCAGCACGTGATGCGGATACACCCGTATCTTCAGGTAGTAATTACTTCGCCCTACACCCTGTGCTAGGAATCTATTAGAAAATATCCGCGCCGCTTCTAATGCGTTATGCCTTATCTGACATGCTTCCTTTGCTACTAAGGATAAAGAAACCGGAAACTCTCGACTCAGGTTACCCATATCGAAAATGGTTATCTTGCTCCCTGGTATTCCACCCATGTATCTCTTTCGCACATTCGCAGCTCCTGTCACCTTAGTGTACATTCGCGCTGGTTTATTTCCCATACTTCCCTATTACACTCTATATACATAAAAACCCTTATTCAATATCAGCATCACCAAAGGTTTAAAAACCATTCTTTGAGAATAGAAGGATTTTTCAATATAAGAGACGGATACCCTAAGTAAGGGGCCCTTGCCTTCGCTATTGCTACAATCCATTCGGGCTTAACTGGCTGCAGATTTGGCTGGTCATAGCCGGCGTTATTATCGCCTTTGGTTATGTAACCTTCGTGAGGGGCCGGTCTCCCATTTGGCATCTGCCCTTCTTTCTCCACCCAATACATCGCCCGATGTATTATCGGTGTTGTCGAAGAAAGACCATTCGGACGATATATAATCACATCTCCGTAACCGTTGAATGACTTATAATCAGCCAATTTGCCTTCTTCGCATGTTATAATGTCTGTGCGTTGCGGTGCCTGCACGAAGATCAAATCGCCCACCTGCATATTTGGCAACATACTGCCCGATTCGACTGCGAATCCAATATGCCATGTCCCTGTAGCCGCATATGCCACCACAATTATTATCGCAACGATTATTAACGCCTCAGCCAAACTTTTACCCATTTCTATCAATGCTTTTTTCATATTTGCTCTTGCCACCTATAACGAATACTCAAAGTTAAGTTATATCTCTAGTGTCTTTTTAAAAAGAAAAACCTTTTTCTTTTGTAAACCTTTCCTACCTAATAAAGGGCTGATATATTTTATTTGCAATTAAAAAGAGAGAGACAAGATGGATACGGGGTTCGTCTATCATGATGATTATTTGAAGCATGACACGGGGGCTCATCCCGAGAGCGCAAAACGACTGATACACATAATGTCTGAGCTGAAAGAGGCGGGTGTTACGGAGAAGATGAAAAAGGTTCTACCCGTGAAAGCATCGAAAGAGCAAATAGCGTATGTGCATACTGACGCCTATATGAAAGGCGTGGAAAGGATGTGTAAAGAAGGTGGAGGGTTGCTTGATCCGGATACACCATTATGCACTGAAAGCTATGAAATAGCATTGCTTTCCGCAGGTGGCGTAATAAAAGCAACTGACGAAGTAATGGCTGACTCTAATAACCTGAGGCACATTTTTGCTTTGGTAAGACCGCCGGGCCATCATGCTACCTGGAACCGAGGTAGGGGATTCTGCATATTTAATAATATTGCGATTGCCGCCGAGCATTTAAAGAGGCGATATTGTGCTAACCGCATTTTGATTGTAGATTTGGATGTACATCACGGTAATGGCACGCAGGAGGTGTTCTTTGATGACCCTTCTGTATTGTATTTCTCCACACATCAATACCCCCATTATCCCGGCACGGGGTGGATAGATGAAGTAGGTAAAGGCGAAGGTGCGGGTTTTACTGTTAATGTCCCACTACCTGCCGGTACTGATGACGCAGGCTATTTATATGCGCTAAATAATGTTTTAGTGCCGATAGCAAAGGAGTTTGAACCCGAATTTGTGCTTGTATCTGCAGGATTTGATGCGCATGTTGCAGATCCGTTAGCAGCAATGAACGTGACCACTCTTGGATTCGGACTTTTTATGGATCTGATAAAGGAGATCC
>QBUN01000391.1:12468-13861 GCA_013180565.1 Candidatus Methanophaga sp. GoMg3.2
CTCGAAGTTAGAAAATGCAGAGCCTTTACTTGTGAATTACAAGAACGGTAAAATTGCTATTGCACATAACGGCAACCTTGTGAATACCGCAGAGCTGGGAAGAGAGTTGGAACGAGAAGGTAGGATTTTTCATTCTGATACTGACACCGAGATGATAGCACAGTTACTTGCGAAGGAGCTGACGAGACATGACCCAATAGAGGCAATCAAAGAACTGATGAAACGTGTAATCGGGTCCTATTCTTTGGTTATCTTGATGGATAACCTGCTAATGGCTGTTAGAGACCCGTTGGGCATTAAGCCGTTATGTCTCGGTGAAATAAAAGACGAAAAAGAAGAGATTGGTGAAGGTTATGTAATTGCGTCCGAGAGCACGGTAATAGACATGTTGGGCGGGAAGTTAGTAAGAGATGTAAGACCCGGAGAAGTATTAGTTATAAAGGACGGTAATTTAGAGAGTTATCAGTTATATAAGGGGATAAACACCGCCCATTGCGTCTTTGAATACATCTATTTCGCGAGAGCTGATTCGATCTTGGATGGGAAGTTAGTGTATGACGTGAGGCGGGAGATAGGTGAGAGACTGGCAGGGGAGCATTGTGTGGAAGCGGACATAGTGTCACCGGTACCGGATTCGGGCATCACGTTTGCAATAGGCTATGCGAGGCAGGCAGGGCTTGATTATATTGAGGGTTTTATAAAGAACAGATACGTAGGACGGACATTTATCATGCCTGAGAAAGGTACAAGAGATACTGCGGTGCGGCTGAAATTAAATGTTGTGCGAGCTAATGTGGAGGGAAAACGAGTTGTGTTAGTAGATGATAGCATCGTGAGGGGCACAACATCGCGTAGAATTGTAGCTAATTTGAAGAAGAAAGGCGCGAAAGAGGTGCATCTGCGCGTAGGCAGTCCACCAATAAAGACACCCTGTTACCTTGGCATCAATACGCCAACGAGGGCTGAGTTGCTAGCATCGAATAGGACTATGGACGAGATTTGTAAGTTCTTAAATGCCGATTCCATAGGATATCTCAGTTTAAAAGGGCTGATAGATTCTGTAGGTATGGATGCAAATAATCTTTGCCTGGGCTGTCTGACAGGGAAATATCCTGTTGAAATACCGGGTGAAGTGTGCATAGCGCGACAGCTGAAACTGACACAGTTTTAAAAAAGTTTTTATATGATGTGGCGGTAACTAATAATAGCAAATGGATAAGTCTAAGACGATTGTTATTTGCGTGGACCGAGATAATGATATAGGAGAGAAAGCAGGTTTAGATACGCCAATTATAGGAAAAGAAGCGAGTTTATCTGCCGCGACAAAATTAGCACTTGCCGATTCTGAAGATTCTGATGTGAATGCCATATTTTATGCTATAAGTCTATACGA
>QBUN01000062.1 GCA_013180565.1 Candidatus Methanophaga sp. GoMg3.2
TTTCCCATAAATTTGAATTTGTATATACTTTATATCGGAATGTGCGGAATGTGGGGTTTAGCTAATTTTTATATTATAACCACAAGATTACACGGATATATATGAGTATGTTATCAATCATTTTTAGGTAAAGATCGGTATAGTTTAAGGGAGCGGAAGAAAGAATGAGCACGGCAAAAGCGGAAGTGCGAAAGTTGCTTGAGCAGATTCCTGATGAATCATCGTTCGAAGACATCCAGTATCATATCTATGTGCGTGAAAAGATTGAGCGCGGTCTGAAAGATATAAAAGAAGGACGTATATTCGACCAGGGCGAGATTGAGCGAAGAATGAGCAAATGGCTCGAAAAGTAAAATGGACCGAGGCTGCATGGAGCGATCTTGAAGTAGTTGCAGACTATATAGCCAGAGATTCGCAACTTTATGCCGCGGCATTTGTTCGTGAGATACGAGATGCAGCACGCTCATTAGCTTACTTGGCCGAGCGAGGGCGTGTAGTGCCCGAGTTTGATGACACGAGTATCCGAGAACTTTTCGTGAGGCATTATCGCCTGATTTATCAGGTGACAAAGCAGGTTGTAGTTATTATCGGTTTTGTCCATGGTGCACGTAATCTGCAAGCTTTATTGGAACGTGAAAGTAACCCTCCTCCTGGAGACATCGGAAAACCTAAGCAATGATTATTTACGTATTTGGGGGAATGAGTAATCACATCTGAAAATTCTCGTACGGAGATTCTTCTGTCATCGTCTTTGTCTGCAGCACCCCACAGCCCTTTTACGATACAAAAAGTCTAAATATACGACCTACAAGCTGTTCTCTCTTTCTCATATAGCCGCCTCAGTGCATCAGCTATATCAGCATAGCAATAATAGTTGGAATGGGATGCTTTGTGCTCATACACAGAAATGATCTTCTTTACCCGTTCTATCGCATAGTCGAGCGTAACCCACCTGAGGTCAACGGAATCCTCTGGCTTGTAGCTGCTATCTTCGATCATTGTCGTATAGCCCATTTTTTCCAGTTCCATGCTAACTTCTTCGTATGTCATTTCAGCTCGCACATTTGCTAAAATCGAAGGATTGAAATCAAACTTTATATGCTGATTGGACGTTGAAAACAGCATTTCTCGTTCCACGGGGAATATAAGCGCGGGGTTTTTAAATTGATACCCGGTATAAGCATTGTATACGATCTTGAAACTATTGAAACTCTCGCTTTCGTAATATCGTTGCATATGCTCAAAAGCATCATGCCAGTCTATTTTTATCCGTTCTATTTCTCGGGGGAGATTTTTTTCTGCCATTGAGCCAATTTTGCCAATTTCAAAAGCTTCTTCGTTATCTCATGTTTTATACCGTCTGTAACTAGTGGATGACGGACTCTTCGACGTTGTTGCTTCTTTTTACCCGAGCTGCTTTTCAAATCCTGCCTGTTCAAAATGATGGTCGGTGGTAAACGCTTTAGTGATGCCTTTATCTTGCATCAAAACAAAGCTAATGCAATCTGTCAAGCTCCAATCTTTGTCAGGTCTTCTTTGAAACAATTCCCAGCCGCGGTCAATCAACGCTTCGGTCACATGAGTGACTTCCAAAACACCAAGTTTTTCCGCTTCCCTTATCTTTTCTATCCTGGCTATCGCTAATGGGCGAAGAGGCGTTTTGCTAAACATGTTGCAAGTCTCTATGAGCACAGCATCAGTCGTCATACGCTTCATTTGCTCTAGACGGACGTAAACGTGCTTTGCCCACTGCTGATAATCATCATAGCTGTAGATCAACGCTACCCACCCTGCAGTATCAATAAAGACACTTACTCTTGTTCTCATCCTTCATCGTTCTCTTTTCTATCCCGTAAAGGTAATGGTCATGTTGATATGCAAGATCTGTGGGTGTCTCATCAGGTGGTTCCGGAGCCCAATCATCAACGTGTAAAAATGGGTCAGCGTCAAAGTCAGGTTCTTTTACTTCTGACTCAGACATTACTACTACACTTATAGCATCAGGCATAGTGATGCAGCCCTCCAAAATGACCTTATTGCATTTTACTGTGCCTCTTGCTATTACCATAGTTAATTAATTACTTTTTGTCAAAATACTTATATACCAATCCAATTACTATTATGGTGGAGGGGTATAGGGAAAGTACATATGCTACAGTATTAAAATAACCGCACATTACCCAAGTGTAATTCGCTAGATAGAGAAAGAGCTTAAGAATGGAGAGAAAATTCCTGAATACCACCTAATGGGAAAAAAAGAGATTTTGGATCTCTTTGATTTCGAAAACTTTGAGGATGGAGAGGAAAGGAGTGTGTACTATAACAAGTAAAATCTTCGGCTTTAATCCGCAGCAATTATTAGAACATTTAAATACAGAAAAACAAAATTCATAGTCAACCCACTTTTCGAGGCGGTGGCTATGGAAGCGGA
>QBUN01000061.1 GCA_013180565.1 Candidatus Methanophaga sp. GoMg3.2
TAGCAGATGAAATTGAGAATAAGCATAAGGAGCTGGGTATATTTATAGAATAGAATAGAAAAAAAATAGCAAATCATAAAAAGACAGGGCGATAATAAAAAACACTGTGATTAAAAATGAGCGAACTGCAAGATTTGTTGAAAGAGTCCGGATATTCGGATAAAGCCATTGAGTACTATCTGAACAAAGTGAATGTCGGTGAGCTAAGCGAGCCAGATGCTCATGCTGTATATACGGGACCCTGTGGCGATACAATGGAGATTTTTTTAAATGTAGAAGATGGCGTGATAAAAGAAGCGAAGTTCCAGGCGATAGGCTGTGCAGGTGCTTTTTCGTCTGGCTCAGCCCTTACAGAAATGATCATCGAGATGACATTAGAAGAGGCAGAAGGGATAGACGAAGAGGAAATAATAGAATCTCTGGGTGGGATTCCAAAGCAGAAGGTACATTGCACTTGTTTATCTAAAAGGACGTTGCAAAAAGCTATTAAGACTTATAAAGAAAAGGATAAAATATAAAAAATGGAAGAAAAAGAAAAGAAGAAGGACCTGTTGGATAAAGGCGCAATTGTCCAACGGGATTATGAAACATATGCGATTGCGCCGCAGATGCCGGGCGGAATTTGCGAGCCTTCTACCCTTAGAAGAATAGCTGATGTCGCGGAGAAATACAATGCTGCAGCGTTAAAATTGACCTCTGCGCAACGAATAGCCATTGTGGGTATAGCGGAAAGCGACATAGAAAATGCGTGGCGAGACCTCGATATACCTCCGGGTTATGCTATCGGGTTATGTGTCAGAAGTGTAAAGTTCTGTCCGGGAACAACGTTCTGTAAGAGGGGCAAACAAGATTCGGTGAAATTGGGTATGGAATTTGATAAGAGGTATCACGGAATGTCACTACCCTCAAAGTTCAAAATCGGTGTCTCCGGTTGTACCAATAGCTGTGCGGAATCGTGGATAAAGGATTTGGGCTTTATCGGTATGCCAAAGGGCTGGAAAGTGGTAGTTGGTGGTTCTGCGGGTGCTGCACCTGCGATTGCAGAGGTTCTAGCGGCGAATTTGAACGATGACGAGGCTATGGAAACCGCGGATAAAATCATCAACTACTACAAGAATTGTGACACTAAAAAGCGATTGGGTAGATATATCAAAGAGATAGGGTTTGAAGAGTTCAAAAGGGAGATATTATGAACGCCACAGAAAAGGAGGAGACACCGCTACTCGTAACAGAAGTAGAGGGCAAGGAAATACCATGGGACCCCACGCAACTGAGGAGAGTCCAGGAACACCCTTGTTTCAGTAAGAACGCGGCCCATTTATTTGGTAGAATGCATCTCGCAGTAGCGCCGAAATGTAACATCCAGTGTAATTACTGCCTGCGCAAATATGATTGTGTGAATGAGTCTCGACCGGGCGTGACGAGCAAGGTGCTCACACCAGGGGAAGCGTTAGAACGGGTAAAGGAAGTGCTTGAACAGGTGCATTACATCAAAGTTGTTGCCGTTGCAGGACCAGGCGAGCCACTCTTTAATGAAGAGACGTTTGAAACATTCAGGCTCGTAAAGGAGGAGTTCCCACACATCATAAGGTGCTTGAGTACGAACGGATTGCTCCTGCCAGACCGAATTGACGAACTCGAAGAGCTGGGAATCGGCAACGTGACCGTTACGCTGAATGCCATAGACCCCGACATCGGCAAGAACATCTATTCTTTTGTCAATTACCAGGGTAAAAGATACATAGGGCGAGAAGCGGCTGAGATATTGCTCAAGAATCAGTTAAAAGGAATAGAAGAAGCGGTAAAAAGAAAGATAGTGGTAAAAGTGAACACTGTTCTTATTCCCACGGTGAATGATAAGCACATCGTTGACATAGCGAAGAAGGTCGGGGGAATGGGTATTTATCTGCAGAATATCATGCCTCTCATCCCGCAATATAAGTTCGCACATATCACACCGCCAACACCGCAAGAGAAGAAGGAGATGCAAGAGAAATGTGGTGAGTATGTGAAAGAGATGACACACTGCCGGCAGTGCCGCGCAGATGCTATTGGGAGACTGGGAAAAGATATCCAAGGGTGTATGTTCTCAAAATAAGCGAAAAAGCAAACTCTCCACCAGAGTCCTCGTCTAAGACCGCTGAAAAAATGGACTTAATAGTAATATACAGCGGCGAGTTCGGTGAGCGAGTCATTGGAAACCTTATAAACTATTCGACATTCTGCATATCCTGTGCAGATGCATGCACTCATTGTAAGGATGCTAAATACGGGTTTGCAGACAGTATAAAGGGGTTTTTTAAGCTTATAGACACTGCTATGCTTCCGGTATTTATAGAGGATTCTGCGGGTGAGTATTTGCCGAATGATATCCCAAATGCGGACATAGCGATTGTATCTGAGATTCACAATGACCTTCTGCTGGAAC
>QBUN01000060.1 GCA_013180565.1 Candidatus Methanophaga sp. GoMg3.2
TAACAGAGGCGTTGCACTTGACGATCTCGGTCGTTACGAAGAAGCACTAAAAGCCATTGATAAGGCGATAGTGTTAAAACCTGATTATGCTGAGGCATGGAACAACAGAGGAGTTGCACTTGACGATCTCGGTCGTTACGAAGAAGCACTAAAAGCCTTTGATAAGGCAATAGAGTTAAAACCTGATGATGCTAGTCCATGGTACAACAAGGCTTGTGCATATTCCCTAAAAGGCGACAAAGAAAACGCTCTTAAACATTTGTCTAAAGTAATAGCTTTAGATGCTAAATCTAAAGAAGAAGCAAAAAGTGACGCGGATTTTAAAAATCTCTGGGACGATGAAGATTTCAAAAGGATTGTGAGTTAAAACCATGAAATTCGATGAAAAAACAATATGTGCATGCACAATCTAGTGATATAAAATCCTGCACTTATTTGGAATACCGCAGAGATATTAAAATCGCGAGGCTAAAATGCAAAGTGATAAATTGGAAGAAGATGCAGAAGGTTTGATAGAACGAGCGGAAATATTGAAGCGATGGCAAGTAGAAGATAAGACCGTGCTTGATATAGGTGCAGGACCGCTTGCGGCTATTGCAGCCCGGGATTTCCATTGCTCGGTTACAAATATAGATATATCCGCGGATGCCTTGCGGGATGCGGAGAGAGATTCCGAATCAGAACGAATCACATTTGAGATATGCGATGCAACTTCACTTTATTATCCGGACAGGAGTTTTGACGTAGTAATCAGTTACGGCGTTTTGCATCACATAGAACTAGACAAAAGAAGGAAGTTCATTCAAGAGGCGTATCGCGTAGCAAAGGAGAAGTGCATTATAGCTGAATTTACGTCCGAAGGGTTCGATAAAATCCACGCAGTCAGCGATTTCAAGGCGGTTGATCTCGAGTGGCTGGAAAGGGAATTGAATTCGCTCGGTGAAGTGGATAAGTATTCGGGACTGTTAATGAATGTCTATGTTTTATTCATCAGGGAATAGGGCAGTTTGCACCTCTTTCAGCACTTCGTACTTCATTTATCTTGAAAAAAACCTTGTTTCTTTAGTCAAGTTTTCTTTTCTAAAGAAAAGTTGTAAGGCAGCTCTTTTCGACAGCCGTATTCTCGAATGCAAAAAGAAGCCACTAAATTGCCTAGTTTACCACTTTCGTATATGCCTTTTTCGTGTAATAACCCATACAAAAACCCTGCTGCGAATGCATCACCTGCACCTGTCGTATCCACCACATCAGTCGGATACGCGTCTATCAGATACGATTCACCGGTGCTATTAGCGACATAACTGCCGCTCTCGCCCAGAGTCACACATACATTCTTAGCACCGATATTCAAAAGTTTTGTGGCACCTTTTTCATAGTCCTCACTCAACATCAACGATTTTAATTCACTAGCACTGATAAAAAGCACTTCACTGCGTGCTATTAGCTCTGCCAAGTCATCAAGCCCGTATTTGAAACAGAGCATACCCGGGCTGAAACTGAGTTTCGATTCTATTCTACGTGCCAATTCGCATTGCAGCTCCAATTGCGCCGTGTTTACAAATGAGCTGGTATGCAGGATTCGGGCATTGTTTATCAATTCCATATCTATGTGCTCCATGCCGAGCCGATCATTCACACCGGGATAGATATAAAGTGCTCTTTCGCCTTCTGCATCAACAAACCCTATTGCAGCACCCGTATAACCCTCTTCTTTTCTTATCCCTGTCTCCAAACCTTCTTTCACGAACTCTTCCAGAATCAGTTCGCCTTCTTTGTCCGTGCCTACAAGACCCACGAAACTTGTGTCAACGCCCAATCGCGATAATGCAACGATAGTATTAGCCGCAGAGCCACCTGGAGCCTTCTTCACATCCAGGATACCCATTTCTTCTCCGCCCTTTGCTATTCGCTCCACGATATACAAGACGTCATAATTCAAGGCGCCCAAGCCGACCACTTCTTTTCCGCTCATTTTGAAACTTTTAGAAAAAGTGTTACTAAATAATTATCCTTTGTGATTTACACTTTATATTTCCTTTCTTTTCTCTTCAAAAGTAAAAGAATTAAGAGACATATATCTTTCAACAATTTCAATATATTTGTTTATTCTGGTGGATCGTGAGCTGCGGATGATAGAACGGAAACGTGAGGTAAATGAGCTTTATGAAAGACTGGGGGAAGAGCCACCGTATGATCTGTCGTTTGCGGACGATAAAAGGAATTACGAATTATGAATTACGAATTAAAAGATTGGGCACATATAAATATCTGTTTTGTATAGCTACGCTGAAGATGCAAGATACAGGAGGCGGTTAATGACATTTCCGTTAGCTAAGCAATTACGGGTTTTCTATATAAGTTAGACATATGCCTTTATATGC
>QBUN01000059.1 GCA_013180565.1 Candidatus Methanophaga sp. GoMg3.2
TATGATAAAATGACTACACTATCTGTGGGTTCGCAAGACCAACTTGACGGCATGGCTTGTTTCTCAAACAAAGGGATTATAAATTTTGAAAATGATTTATCTCCATTTTCATTCATAAGAGAATCTACAATCTCACCTGTATTAAGAACCTCTTTGGAATGTGTCATAAGAAATGCTTCGGTATGTGATCTAACCTTTTCTCTATCTTTAAAAACAGGTTTAGTCTTTGTTTTTTGAAATCTGAATGTGCCCTTTAAGTAGCACCATGCACAATCAAATGGACAGCCATAAGCCCACTTTAACTCAAGAAAATGAGGGCATATAACATCTGTGGATTTAGTTGGCAGAGCGGTCTTTTCAAATCGTTTTATAATTGAGCCGTCAGCAACTTGCTGAACCAATCGCTTTTTACATCCATCTAATAATTCATATTCTTTGGTAAAAATACTGATGCCACCTAATTTATGCCTTTCCCGTGTGTTTTGCGTGTCCATCTCTCAACCTTCTATAACCTTAACCACCTCAGGACCCATTATCCTCTCTATTTTGCTCATATTTGTATCAGCGCTTTTTGTCGTTCCAAAATTGCTTTGCCTACTTCGCGCTCCCTTCAACAATCGCAATTTCCTCAGGCGTTAAATCGTAGAGTTCGTAAACCTGATTATCCAGTTGTTGGTCTGTTTTGTCGATCTGTTTTTGAAGCATAGTTTTCTCTGATTCTTCAGTAGCTTTGGACAGTTGTTCGTGTAGCTCAAGCATGTGCTTCACCAACATAACTACCTTATCGTGGTGGGATTTATCGTCTGGATCAGAGAAGTCTATCATGTGGATGGGAATTCTTCCAAAATACTTGAAAATAAGTTGATAACCACTTTGTATTTGAGTACAATAGCTAGAAATCAAGAACCAACCAAGCTTTGAATTGAGTATTCCCAACAATAGTAAATCTTTATTTGGAATTACAAAAATTGCGTTATTACAATAAATGCCCCCATTATCAAAGGTAAATGCTGGTCTTACTTGGAATACTAGATACACTATCTTCGTTTTTTCAAATTCTTCGTAATAATCACAAGCCCGTAGTTCCCACCAATAATCGCCTTTATCATAACGCTTTTGAGCTTTATCAGAAAATGGTTTCAGGTGAGCCGCGATGCTCGGATACTCACGCTCTAACCATGCCAAAGCGTCTTCCGTTCCTTCAGAATTCGACCTCGTCCATCCTTTGGGCATCAAAATCAAATAGCGACCACTTTGAAGCGGCTGATAGCGTCTTATATCCTTACCCATCGCAAAGGGTTTAATCAACTCCTCGCTTTTTGGATCTTCCGCAATTAGCTTGTCTCGTGTCTCGGCATCAATCATAAATGCTTCATTGAGTCCGGTCAAAATGCCACGATAAATCTTTCCGTTGACATATTCTCTTAAAGGGACACCTTCGTGACATATTTTATCCAAAAGTGCCTGCGTCTTTTCGTCCACTAACGACCAACCTGAATCATCCAATACCTCTTGGTTAACAACATAGTTGTTGTTCTTTACATAATCACTGAGGTTGGTAAAACTGAGTGTTTCAACTTCTGTCACATCAAAAGTCGATTTTGAGGGATTCTTTGAAATTCTTATGATGCACGGATAGGTTGTTGCCTGAAATACCGGCAAATCACCAAAATTCACAATTTCTTCAATGCATTGCCGTTTCAGCCATTGTCGCAGTGGTTTGCCGTAGTTCGCACGCATCCATTTGTTTGCTACAATATAGGAAAAGAATCCGTCATCATTCAACAATGAAATGCCTTGTTCTATGAAATAAACATAGAGATCCGCAGTACCAGAGTAAACCGTGTACTGATCTCGAATATAAGTTTTCAGCTCACCCAGTGCTTCCTGTCTTACATAAGGCGGATTCCCAATCACAACATCAAATCCCCTTTCCCCTTTCGGCTTCTCCAGATCGAATACTTCGTAGAACTCAAAGCCCCAATGGAATGGGTTCAATTTCAAAAACTCATCCCTATTTATTTCTATCTTCTTCTCGCCGAACTCTCGGTAAAGATCTGCATTCAGCAAATTACTTATTTTCACATCGATTTCCTGTACTTTGCCTTTTAATTCCTTCGCCTCTTCACCCCAGGTTATCTTATACTCATGGATTAGGTCATTCCGCTCTTTGAGAAGTTTATCCAGAGTTGGTTTTTCTTCATCCCGGAGAAAATCGGAGAGCGTGAGTTTCGCGCCCCGAAACTCGCCTAAGTCTACGTATCCAATTAAACTATTCCCTACCCTGAGGTTATAGTCAATATTAGGCAATGGTTTTATGTACCCTGGCTCGTAAGAGTCGGCAAGCCAGAGCCAAAGCCGCAATTTCGCTATCTCT
>QBUN01000058.1 GCA_013180565.1 Candidatus Methanophaga sp. GoMg3.2
TCCGCTTCCATAGCCACCGCCTCGAAAAGTGGTTTGACTATGAATTTTGTTTTTCTGTATTTAAATGTTCTAATAATTGCTGCAGATTAAAGCCAAAGATTTTACTTGTTATAGTACACATCTTTCGGTGAAACATCCTTCCATTTCTTGAATAGTCTTGATCTATATCGCCACCACGATTATCGATACTGTAAGGACTATCCATGCGTGTTCGGATAAGAGGTTGACATCCCAACAATTGACACATTTTATATAGCATGAAAGCGATTATTTTACCTAGTGAGCAAATATATGGTCCCAGATAATAAAAATAATGTGGATCCTACGGTACAGGCCATTGTTGAGATGTTTCCTGAGGATTTTTTAAGAAACACCGCAAGAGAAACTGGAGTTGTTGAACGAGAGCGTAAAATTGACGTAGTCATCCTTTTTTGGGTAACAACGCTCGGCTTTGGGGTACGTTTTTTAAGTACTATCCGGGGGCTAAAACGGAAATACGAGGAAAAAGCGAAAACCACATTGAGCATAAGTAGTTTCTACGACAGATTCACACCTGAGATGGTCGATTTTCTCAGAAAGTGTGTGCTTCATGCTATTGAGTTTCAAGCACAGCAAACCGGTCGTGTTTTGGATGACAAATTGAAGCGTTTTAAGGATTTGGTTATCCAAGACAGCACGATTATCAGACTGCATGAATCCCTTGCGAAGATATGGTCTGCTGCAAGAAAACGCGAACCGATACACGCATTTACGCTGGGCAAAGGTGTTTACGCAACAAGCAGACCGATTATTAACTGAAGTTGTTGAATGCATGGGCCTAAAATTGGATATGCTCACCATATACGACATTTATCTTGATCAAGGATGCGATCCTAATGTTAAAAGGGAGAGGTTGATGGAGCGATAGGTTGCTTAACCGAACACGAATGGATATTATTTATATATTCAGATCAATTCACAATTATGAATCTACAAGAAGAAATAGCCAAAAGCGAAGAAGCATATCAGGAGAATAAAGAGAACCTCGAGAGGGAATATTTAGGGAAAATAGTTGCTTTTTGTGAAAAAGAATTAGTAGCAATTGGAGATACTATTGATCAAACACTAAAAGCGGCTGAGAAGAAATACCCAGAAAAAACGTTCTATTTCAGAAGGATCGGAAAAAATCCAACCTGTGGTTACATATTATGAAATTTGCTTATCAAAACGGTCTCCCGTTAATCCCAATTGTAATTAAAGGTAAGGCAGGTAAAATATCACTAAATGCTCACATAGATTTTGCAACATCAAAAACCTTAGTTCCTCAAAAAATTGCCAGCGAACTTGAGCTTACACTTAAAGGACACGTTCCAATCGCAACCGCGAGTGGCGTTTCTTTGATGCCTTTGTATAAAGCAAAGGTAATTATACTCGATAAAGAACTCGAATTGTCGATAATATGTTCAGATTTGCCAAAAGAAAGCCCCGTAAATTCTATTCTTGGCAGGGATGTATTAGACATTTTTAAAGTTTGCTTGGATGGAAAAAAGGAGGAAATAACTTTTTTTAATCCGTAGAAGGATAAGGACTTTGAGAAAGTGCACGAATTAGCTATTAAAATGAGAAAAAGCCACTTGTAGATGGCTTCAGGCCAAATACAAGGAGTATTTAACGTGTTACATCGTAACAATAGATCAAATTGGAAATGGTGGGGGGGATAATGGGTCTAAATGATACATGAAACTACCCTGGATTTCAGAATTATATATAACTTAAGTCAAAGTGGGCTTAACCGAACACGAATGAAAAGCACTTAGAACTAAAACAAATAGCTCCATTTATTTTTTGGTGCTTTAAATGATATACGAACATCGTTTGTATGCAATCAAATATCCGTTCTAAGACGAGGAGGGGCGAGTAATCGCCTTCTCCTTAGTCTGCGATTTATCACCGCGGAGATCGCCGAGGGCGTAGAGTTTAAGAGCGTTCCAATCCACGCTTTGGTTTTCTAATTTTAGTATAAAATATATACTCAAACGCCTATTATTGGACATATGCTCACCGATCTAAAAAGTAGGGACATCAAAGAACTCTCAGAGGTTTATGATTCTGAAAGCAGAGATTCGTTTATCAGCCTTTATCTAGATATAGCTAGCTTGGACACTAAATTTGTAAGAAGAAGGAGAAACACTTGCAAATCTGTTCTGAAAGGAAATAAGGAATTGTCAGAGAATTTTGAAAAAGCAATGCAAATGATAGAGGGCTATTTGAATAAAAACGCGAGAGAAAAGGGGCAGCAAGGACTTGCTATTTTCGCATCTAATATTCACAACTTTTTTAAAGCTTACAAATTGGGGATGCCCGTTGAAAACCTGCTGATTGTTGATACATCTCCA
>QBUN01000057.1 GCA_013180565.1 Candidatus Methanophaga sp. GoMg3.2
CTCATTTTCATCATATTTAATTATCTTCAATCAAAACCAAATATATGTTTTATATCCTTTATATCTTCTTTCGTAAAACATCTTAAAAATACCGTGAGTATTAAGTATATCGCTACTGCCAAAAGGATAACTAATAGAACCATAAGGATGCTGGTTATTGCAACTTGTTGAATAAAAATAAACATAATGAACGAAGCTAAAATGCATTTGAGCGTAAATTTAATATCAAAACTATAATGTAATTCTTTTCGAGCTAAAAAGGCCACAAATGTAGCTAAAAAAAGATAAGAAATGAAGGTTGAAATCGCAGCACCCTCTATGCCTATTGCTTTAATGAAAAAGTAGTTTAATACGATGTTAAGCACTGCCGCAATAGAGATTATGAAGGTAGTGTAATATGTTTTTTTTATTAGATGTATAATGTATACATTAATTTGTTCAAATCCTAAAAACAATATACCAAGAGAAATCCATAAAATAAGCGTAGGCTGCACGATATAATCACTTGTCGCTAAAATTAAAATCAATTTCGGACCCAAAACATACAAACCAAAAATTGACGGTATGACAAAAAATATATAAACTCTGATGGATTTTTCAAGAATATCTCTAACCGCACTTTTTTGATTTTTTTCCCAAAACGCTACTAACACTGGATACGCTACAAATCCCAACGGCATATAAAATATGCTTAAAACATTAACAATACTATAAGCTACGGAATAAACTGCACTTTCTGATAAACTTAATAAATGAACAATAAAATATCTATCACTGGATGCTAGAATCCACCCTAATGGAAGGTTTGGTATAAACGGCAATGAGAATTTAAATAAATCTTTTAATGTGCTTTTTAAGTCATGAACCTTTACGGAAATACCAACAGTTCTTACAACTTCAAATAAATATATAATCACAGAAAGGATAACCGTGGCAAGGATATAGAGAATAAGTACTATTTCAAGAGTTCCTGTGAATACAATTAAAACCATATACAGTATTAAAATGTGAAGTGTCGAAAGACCTATATTAATCGCGGATAAAAGCTTGATTTTATTTAACGATCTTATAAATGAACTATTCATTGCATAAATTGCCTGTGCCATAAGCCACAGACCTATTAGAGGCACAAAATGATGAAAAGAGACATCGGCAAAGATGAAACTGCTAAGAGCTTCTTGAAAAAAAAACGTAACCAAAACAAAAATTAAGCCATTCAATAATACGATTCCAAGCATCAGATGAAACAATGAACTAACTCTCTGTTTATCTTCATTGCCGGATAAAAATCTGACAACTGTCATCTGAAAGCCAAGAGTGATAAAAGTTAATAAAAGTCCAATTGTCACTCCTATTTGAACCCATACGCCATATAAATCGGGTGATAAAGTTTTTGTTAAAATCGGCAAGGTTATGAGTCCAAATAGACTTATTAAACCGCTTGAAATACCATAAAATAAAACGTCACTTGCAAATTTCTTTTTTATACTCATGCATCATCCTTTTTTCACGTGGCTTTTTCTGCCTTGATAAGTAAAAATCGGGGTTTGGTAAATTTGATAATTTTGTTCAAAATATTGTCAGCCATATTCCAGATTGGATAAGGCAAAGGAACAAACAATTTGTAGATAAAGGAAAATGAATTCAATGGGTTGAACACCTTTTTAATGCGAAGCACGTTGAATCCTGCTTGCTCCACCACTCTGGTTAATTTTTTATCGTCAAAGCTATGCAGGTGACCTGATGACGGGGTTAACTTATGGCAGTGGATGCAAACCTGGTAACTGATTTTCTCATCGTTGGGCACGGTCACGATTAAGATGCCTTTTGGCTTCAAGATACGATAAAATTCATTCAATGCCTTTTCGGGTTCAGTAAGATGTTCTAACACTTCTCCAGCGACAATAACATCCAAAGACCCGTTGACAAAGGGTAAATCAAGTGCGTCAGCCGCAATACAATGGGGATTTAACCCGCGATTAGCAGCTCGATCTCTCACTTTTATAACGCGCAAAGGAGATATGTCGAGACTAATAACGTCATATCCCTTTGAAAGCAGCATTACAGTAAGATAACCTTGGGCACTCCCAACATCTAATACTTTACCTTTTTGTAAGTTGTCACCTATAAGAGAAATAATTGTTTCATAGCGGCGTCTCAAGGTATGCTTAGTTTGAGCGGAAAGGACTAAAATATGATTGATATTCTCTTCTAACGCCTCATAATGAGCCTTATAATCAAAATTCATTTTTTCTTTACACCCTCTTCTTATAACCCGCATCGGTAATAAAAACTTTCATATCCAATCACCTTTATATGTGAATTCCCCTTCATCCCACCACTCGCAAATCTTTCTCCCACTCATCATCCC
>QBUN01000056.1 GCA_013180565.1 Candidatus Methanophaga sp. GoMg3.2
CATACCGGGAAGATATACAATTTGCTTGCTAATACTATAGCGAACGAGGTAGTGGCGAAGGTGGACGGAATACAGGAGGTGTATATAAAGATCCTCTCTGAGATAGGAAGGGGTATAGACGACCCGAAGGTGGCAACTGCTCAGATTGTTCCCAAAAGCGATGTGAACTTGGGGGCAATAGAGAAGAAAGTGGCGCGGATAACCGATGAGTGGCTCGCAAACATAACTGAGATAACGGAGATGGTGATAAGAGAGGAATTGAAAACGTTCTAATAGCAAACAAGAAAGAATAATTTTTGATTATCGGACGCAGATGAACGCAGATAATCAGGATTTTTGGTAGTGTCCTAATTAAGGATAGTTAATGAAAAGAAATCGTGCCATGTCCATAGGTGGTCTGCTAATCCTTCTAACATTGCGGGTGAAGTTCTTCTTTTGAACTCATTCATGAAATTCCAATAGAACTGGAACACCTGGAGTGAACATTTCAATCTCCATCTCCGTTTTGAGAAACACTTTGTCTTCCGTACCAATCTACCAATCCTTTCCCGAAGTATCCCTTTGTAGTTCTCGATGTCGGTGGTTTCTATATCGCTGGGGTCGGGAGTGCCGTATATTGCCCTTTTCTCTTTACGGGCGACTCTTCCATTCTCCCTAATCTTTACAAGCTGGCCATAATTGATACAGGTGTCTGCGTAGTAATCCGGTAAAACGTATGTATAGTCGTCGTTTCCATCGGTGAATACTTCTATTTTGGTTTGCATAGATGGCTGCTCTGTTCTTTCAGATAGCTTCTCTATCATTCTTCCACAAGTCTCTTGAGTCCATTTTCCAACCGAAAATGCTACAAAGAAGTATGTATTCCGTTTTATACACGTGTATATCCATGCATCACCTTCTTCAGACCAATTTGGGCTGCATGGCTCAACGTTTTTTTGTTTTTTTTAACAAAACTCCACAGTTCATCACATTCAAATGGTGTAAGCACGAGGTTCTTTATGAGATACTCATTCATCTCTTCTGCATGTTCAGCCATATCTTCTAACAATCTGCCTATAGTGTCTCTGTGATGGCCTGTGATCCGCTCGATACTCAGTATCCCGTTCTTCTCTACCAGGTGCTTGCAAATATTGATTATTTCACGCTCGGACAAGTGTTTCCGATATAACGGTGTGCCCTTTGTTTCCATGAAATAGGTCTTGCAATGCTTGCAGTAATACCTCTGGTGACCTGTGCTCTTGTACTTACCGCTTTTGATAATTTCTTTCCCAGCTTCTTTTCGTTAATAACGGCATTGTGGGTTCTGACAGACAACATCGATTTTTCCTCTTGGTCGCGCCATGGTGTTCACCAAGAGAATAATTATATTTCCTACTATAATAAACTATCGTATACCAGGACATTACCTAAAAAATATACAATAAAAAATCAATTATTACACTACTTTAAATCTGTGTTAATCTCCGTAAATCCGCGTCCTAAATAGGTAGAAGTTATACTTTAGGCACAATAAAAATGGGCACTTCTTCTTTATCGCCTCTTCAATAACCCCCGTACGTCCTCCAAGCCCCTCGTATTCACCACATCCTTCGATTCAATCCAGCCTCTTCTTGCGGTTGCTACCCCGTATTTTATCACACCCTGCATCTGCATCGCATCATGCGCATCTGTTGAGATGGCAATGAGCACACCATATTCCTTTGCCATCTTGCAATGGATGTCGTTGAGGTCTAGCCGACCGGGGAAGGAATTAAGCTCCATGATGGTGCCCGTAGCCTTTGCCGATTCCATAAGCTGCTCCATATCCACTTCATATGGGTCCCGCTTTCCCAGCAGGCGACCTGTGGGATGCGCAATTATATCCACGTTGGGGTTCGCAATCGCAGTAACTATCCGCTTTGTCATAGTCTCTCGATCTTGCGTGAATTTAGTATGGATTGCACCCACGACCACGTCTAATGATTTTAATACATCATCAGGAAAGTCCATAGAGAAATCGGACTTTATATCTACTTCGGATGCCGATAAAACACTGAAATTAATGCCTTCAGTTTCAAATCTAGTATTCAACTTTTCTATCTCCTCTTGCCGTTTCGTTATCTTATCCTCATTCATGCCACCGGCAATACCTACCGCAGGAGAATGGTCCGCTACCGCAATGTACTCATAACCGGAGGAAATAGCAGTCACAGCCATCTCTTCTATGCTGTTCTTACCATCGCTCCAGTTTGTATGCACGTGCAGATCGCCTTTTATATCGTTCGCCGCCACCAATTCGGGTATCATATTCGCCTTAGCGGCTTCTATCTCGCCCCGATCTTCTCTCAACTCCGGTGGTATATATGCTAGACCTACACTCGCGAACA
>QBUN01000055.1 GCA_013180565.1 Candidatus Methanophaga sp. GoMg3.2
CCGTCTTTCCGATCCTTCTGCGGCCGTAGACTATTATGAACTCAGCTCTGTCAGAATTATATGCATCTTTAAGTATCTTCAACTCGTGTTCTCGATCAACGAATTTCTGTTTGGACATGATTATTATAATCGTGTTTGAAACATATAAAAGGCTGCGTGGTTATCACCACAACACCACACCGATTTACACAAGAATTCGAAGCGGTTCCGCATATCTTCAGCCGATAAGGTATTCATCAAACTAAGGAGCCTCTTCAATGCTGCGCCAATTGGAAGCTAAGCTGTCTTGAGACAATGATTCCATGATGCTCTTTCCCCTCTATGATAAATTCTCTATGTAGTTCCACGAAATCCTTCACATTATATGTAAAAACGTTCGATTATTGCTGCCATCAAACATCAACTGGTCATCATCAGATAATCCCGTCCTACCCGATTTCTGAACAGAGAGGGCATTGAAATCCCTGGCTTTTAAAGCTCTTGATTCAATTCAAGTTCTTTCTCTATTTCTTCTTGGTGGTCATAGTAAAACGAAAAAGCATCGTATAGCTGAGCTCGGAAGAAACTCTTCTTGAGCCTTATGCTGTCCGTGTGGAGTTCCCAAAGGACGAGGACAAAGACGAGTTTGTGCACAAATTTAAATACACCTCGGGTGAAAGTGTGACTTTTACTTATATGCCTGAAGACTCAACACCTGATGAATGGAAAGAAATTACTCTCAAAGAAGACAGTGATGTGAATGACCCGCTGATGCTTGAGCAGGCAGTCAGAAGCATGGAGAAGAAGGATTTGGCGTGGTGGATTGAACAGAATTCTAAGTTCGAGATCGGTCCGTTGTATATTGAGTCTGATGACTATATGTTAGATGTGATAGACCGCTATGAGAACAACTACGGCCAGAATACACCTTACAAGGGTTGCGTCAAGGGCGACTGGTGGGCGTTCTGGGAGGGGCCTTATAAGACTGTGGACTGCATAAAGATCAAGGCAGAGGGTTATGGTGACTATGAGCCGAATTTCTGCTACGAGAGAAAATGGGATAGTGCAAGCAAGGCAGAAGTGGGTCTTTTTGCAGGAGAAGTTGCTATTGGAATGGTTGTCGCAGCAATTGCGTCACCCTCGGGTCCCGGGTCAATAGCTGCGTACTGCGCGACAACCACTGCTGTGTCAGCTGCGGGGGCATGGCTGCTTGCAGGGACAATGGCTGGGGACAAGTGGCCGAACGGGATAATAGACCAGTAAGAGCTGTTATTCTGCTTTTTGGATTATTGTGCCGTATTTGTAGTCTGGAGAACCCGCTATTAGCGCGTCAGTAGCCGAGGAATGAGTGGTTCCGATTGTATAGAGTAACTCTCCGCCGAATAATTCTTTGTATGGTTGTATTGGTCCTTTTAAATCCACTTCATTCGCCCACCGGAAATAATCATTATCAGGGAATTCATGTCCTGGGCGCACCCTACGGTAAGCCATTTTTCCATACTTCTTCAGATAGGCCTTATTAAATATCGTAAAAGTCTGGAATTCCTTGAAGTTTCCGCGGTCAGCAACGAGAATTAACTCATTGCGCAACTCGGGCTTTCCGCGGTTGTTGCCTATGATGTTGTCGTTCGCTTTTGGGTTTTTATCTGATCCCGGGAAATAGCCAGTGTACTCTGGGTGCTCCCAGCCGAGGGCCTCGGTGGATTTTGTCAGGTCGGAAAGATCGTAAGTGCCGTCAGGGAGTTTTTTTATCATCAGGTGAATTTTGTCTTTAGGGAGATACGAGTCTTCTATATTTATGCCCGATTCCTCGATTTCCTGCTTATCATAACGCTTTTTGCCGATTTTGTATTTTATTATCTCGGCACCGTCGTCACCAAGATACGTTTCTTCTACAACGAGTGCACATGGCTTAAATTCCATAATAGGGGATTTTGCATCTGTTTCTTGTTCTGCTAGGTAATATATGCTTTTTTCTCCAAATATATCACCTACATCTACGTTGAAGCCTTCTGTGCCTACAAAATGATTTACTTCATTTATTGGTTCCCCGAGGTCGAGTTGACTGTCTTCATCTTCTTCAACGCAGCCAGAGAATAGCGTTAAGGCGGTAACAACCACTAAAATAGCTGCTGCACATGCCAATGTACGTTTCCTGGTTTTCTGTTCTAATGTGATTTTCCTCTCACTTCCCAATAGAAAAAGCAATCCGTGTCGGAAATGTGTTGTTGTAGGTCATTGTTTATGTTGAATCGTACTTAACCGAAGACCTATGAAACCTGTTTGCTTGTAACCGTGACAATCAACTTATCATCCGCCAATACTCGGCACCGGAGTCAATGTTCTCACAATTGCTTACCGAACTCCCTGTCCAGGATTTCCG
>QBUN01000054.1 GCA_013180565.1 Candidatus Methanophaga sp. GoMg3.2
GATGTTGTCGTAACAGACGAGCAGTGCATCCGTGCAGACGTATTAGAACTCTGCCAGCGTGTTCACTCGCCTATGATCGCAACGAACGACAAGGCAATGCACGGGCTGGTGGATCGCACTGACGACGACCCGAATACGATAGTGGACGACCTGGTTAGCGGCCGGGTACCAGGAGTCATAATACTCGAGCCTGATCAGGTGGGCGAAGTTGCGGTGAGGACTGCGCTCCAAATGGATAAGAAGAGAAGGTCGCTAAAGTTTATACTCAGCGATGACGAATTCAAATATTACGTTAACGATTGTATCCTATGCGGGAGCTGCACACTTGCATGTCCTAACGGGCTTTATATTGGCGAGGCAAATAAAAGTGCCGCTGCGGGCAACATAAAACCACTTGCCGACTTGTTCGACATCTGTGTCGGCTGCGGTAGATGTGAGCAGGTATGTAAGAAGCATATCCCGATTGTAGATGTGATAACGAAAGCGGCGTATCCGCAGTTGAAAGAAGAGAAAGGGCGGATGCGAATAGGTAGGGGACCTATATGGGACAGTGAGATAAGAGAAGTGGGTGCCCCCCTTGTGCTTGGAACTATTCCCGGTATTATAGCACCGATAGGCTGCGGCAATTATCCCAATGGTACGAAGGATGCGTGGCTTATAGTGAAGGAATTTGCAGAACGGAATTATATCGTTACGCTGACGGGATGCATGGCGATAGATTGTGCGCTCTGGAAAGATGAAGAAGGGAAAACGATATACGAGGCGCATCACGGCGGGTTTGCCGGTGGCGGCGTGCTGAACATTGGTTCGTGCGTTTCCAATGCGCATATACACGGTGCCGCGATAAAAGTGGCAAGTATATTCGCAGGACGACCATTGAGGGGCAATTATGAAGAGATCGCAGATTATATTCTGAGCCGAGTGGGCGCATGTGGTGTCGCATGGGGCGCGATGTCACAGAAGGCGGCTTCTATCGCTACGGGCTTTAATAGGCTTGGAGTTCCCGCAGTGGTAGGACCGCATGGTGCGAAATACAGAAGGGCGTTTATGAGTCGCCCGGACATAAAAGAAGATTGGACGCTAATAGATGCTACTGATGGTTCGGAGGTTTATGTCGAGCCGGGTCCGCAAGACCTACTCGTGGCCTGTGAAACGGTAGAGGAAGCGCTGCCGATGATGGCAAAGCTCTGCATCCGGCCTTCGGATACTGATCGTGGGCGTTCTATAAAACTGACACATTACATAGACCTCAACTTGAAGTATCTCCATACATATCCTTCTGATTGGCATCTCTTCGTAAGAGCTGCAAGTGACCTTCCCATTGCTACGCGGAACGAACTATTGAAGAAGCTGGAGGATGAGCGAGGGTGGAAGATAGATTGGAAGAAGAAGAAGATAGAGGAAGGACCGATTAGGGGATACAATCCTTCTTTTAACCCGACGAATTTGGAAAGATTGGTAAGGGGGAAAAAGTAGGTGGAAATGGGAGAAAGGAGAAGAGAGAAAGGGGAGAAGAGCAGGGAAAAAGGAGGAGGGGAATAAAGAAAATGGAAGTAGCATTTGATGTGGCAAATGTCTCAGGACCTGAAATGGGTGGGATTGCAGCGCCGGAAGTGATAGGGAGTTATATATCGAGTGCAAGGAAGCCCTTACTCGCGGTTGGCTCAGAGATGCTGCGAGACGATTTCTTTGTGGAAATAGCGATAGAAATAGGTAAAAAGGGGATACCCATAGCAGCAACGGGGCACAGCATGAGAGGTTTTGTAGAAAAAGAATACACCGAGAACGTATACTATTACAACTTGCATGAACTCACCAATTGTTTACGCGACCCGAACTGGAAGGGCCTTGATGGCGAAGGGAATTACGATTTCGTGATCTTCTATGGCATCATCTATTATTACGCATCACAGATGCTTTCGTGTCTGAAGAATTTTGCAACTGAGCCTTTGGTGCGTACGGTTTCTATTGATCGATATTACCATCCAAATGCGAGGATGAGTTTCACGAATATCATGCCGAGGATGGAAGAAGAGTATAAGGATATGCTGGATAAGTTGGTAGAAAGTATAAAGAGGTGATTGCCATGGTAAAAGAGAAAGGGAACATAACAGATTTAGAAGCAGAAGTGATATATAACGGTCTGTGCTGCTACTGTGGCTCTTGTGGTGCATTCTGTAAAGAATACATAACTTATGAGAATGAGAGACCCGTGACGAAGAAGAAATGCTATGAGATACACGGTGCGTGCTATGATTTCTGTCCACGGACGTTCTTCGCACCTCTGGAAGTAGAACGGGCTGTGTTTGGCGAGATAAGAACCGATAACCTTTTGGGATACTACAAGGGGGATAT
>QBUN01000053.1 GCA_013180565.1 Candidatus Methanophaga sp. GoMg3.2
CATGTCACAACCCTCATTTACCCAATACTCTATGTGGTGACAGTCTTGCCCCCCCGGGTCTTGACACTTGTATATCACCAACAGCCCAATCCCCTGCACGCAGAAAGTGCTCCCGTTCGCATCCATGTTTTTAACGGTGACCGAATATCCGGTTTTTGTTATATTACAGTTGTAAACATAAACGCCGGAGAAGTAATCATATCTACCCACAAACCCTTTTGTATCCGTGTATGTTGCAACCGAACTTAGAACTTCTCTTCCATCCGACACATCCATCGAGGGAAACACACCCACGTTCTCTTTCTGGCTCCAGACCCAGTAAACATACAGCCGTGCTAATTCCACTTCTTTGTCCCATCCAAGCGCACTGGTATCAAAATTGACCGTATAAGTGTCATTAATATTCAGCACACCACTGTATCTACTATCCCCTAATGTGTAGAATACACCACCATAAGATTCACCATGCGCTATTGTATCAAGCGGCTTATCTCCTGCATATGAACCTCCTGCTACCGATACGAAAGCCAGTGCAAGAACAAAGGCACTAAAAATCGTATGTGATCTCATCTTCATTATTATCCCTCCTGAACTCCTTAACCACTCCCTTTTCATCCACCACTGCACGCAGGAGATGCTCCCCTTTCGTTACCGTAATTGGTAGTTCTTCTACAATGGTTTTACCACCATCTAACTTAGCGATCATTTTTGTCACACTTCTTTCGCCATCAACGTAAAGAGAAAGCGGAAAATCCATCGCTGCTGCTTCGCCGTCATTTCTTATCTCTACGGGAACCAAATAGCTGACTATATCCCCTCCTGTAGTATCACCTGTTTGTGTATCCACGCACCCGCTTAAAATTAAGGCGGCACTTAGGATTGCTAAAATCAGAATGGGAAGTTTCTTACTTCTACCGTTTCTTGGCATAAGCAATGGTATTATAAGTATAGATCCGAGTCCAAGTAGCATACTGCTGCTCTTAGCATTGGAGGCCGTATTTTCCGGTACGGGTGTTAAAATTTTAACGGACAAGTCGATTCTACTCATAACATCAACATCTGAGGAGAAAACATTGTTCTTTTCGTTTGATTCCTGCACTGCATTCTCAGCATCTATCTCTGCTTTAATGGCGTGCGTACCGTGCGTGGCATCCCAAGAAACAGCTAACGTATTCATGCCACTTGCATCCATGCCAACATCCTCCGAGTAAATTCCTGAGCCGTCAACAAAGACCTTCAATACCAAATCGTCCTCGTATAATCTACCGTAATTATTTACGGTTGCTGTGAGCGTGTTCTCACCTTCGATTACGGTATCGAACTCAAGCGTAACAGAAAAATCAGGTAGTGTCTTCTCAGCACTTTTGTGCTCTGCAACAAGGGCAGTCAGAACCGGATGAAGATAATGCTCGCCTTCCTGGTTGCCTTCGTCATCCGCATCTATTTTACCATCACCGTTGAGGTCCTTTCCACGTATAAAAAGAACACTTTTCTCCGCCTGTGTATAGCCTGTAACATCGTATGTCTTGAGGTCAATCCCATAAGTTTCACCGTCACCGCAGTTAGCCACGTCATTACCACCTACACCATGACCATTAAACTCCAAATAGTCGGGTTCGCCGGAATTACCGGCAAGGTATAATACGGTAAGATCTGCGTTATCTACATTCGCAGGGTCGATCACACCTTTAAACGTTACCGAAGCGAGATTATTTATTGTCGGTAGCGCTCCCGCCCAGCCAAGACCGTGCAGGTTTACATTACCGTCTGCTATCCAGTAGGAAATATAAGGCGCATTCGCGTCCTCGTAGACTGCGGCAAGGATGATACTATACACCCGACCATCGAGTTTATTCCCGCGCTCACCCCTACTGGTGTTCGCAATGGCGGTATTAAGTCCCGATAATGCTTCATCTGTCACATCGTAATAGACCCAATAGACGCCGTGACCAGTGCAATATACATTGGGATTGTCATCATTCTCTCCGCGCAGGTATGTTTTACCGAACTCGTGTCCGTTAAATGTTGTGTGTACCCAGCCTTCGTATCGCTCGGTGCCACCCCAAACGCCAACGTACAGCCTCGCCCACTTGACCTCGCCCGGCACGTTAAACGTTCTTGTGCACGGTGGGAAGTCAAGCTTCTGGCTCTCACCGATATATACGCCGCCTTTGAGTGTGCCATGAGCAACCAAATCCAGCTTGTCCGTATAGGGTACGCCATCAAATGAATAACTCGCGCCCGCTATTGGCACTAGCAGTAATACGCACAATATTAGAATCCCTGTTATTTCTTCCGATTTACCCATTTGTCTGTTGTGTAACAGCATTAATTCTGTTTTGATATATATAAAG
>QBUN01000390.1 GCA_013180565.1 Candidatus Methanophaga sp. GoMg3.2
TTTTGATAATTATCATAGACACAGATTTCACAGATTTACACAGATGCTACTGTCCAGATTATTAAGTTTTTACAGGTTGAATCAAAATTAAATTTATGAATCAATACACTATTTTAAATCTGTGTTAATCAGCGTTAATCTGTGTCTTAAAAATCCTTGAAAAATGATACAGTCCTGGTAAATTATTATTTGTAAGTTCCCTGAAATGGAGAAAGAAGTAAAATCATGTCATGCGGGGGGAGGGATTCGAACCCACGTATCCCTACGGAACAGGATCTTAAGTCCTGCGCCTTTGTCCAGCTCGGCTACCCCCGCTTTGCTTAAGTCTATCTAATTTCTTGTATATTATATATAGGATATTCTTCTATTAACTGTTTTCACCTATCCCATTCCTCACATTTCGCTTCGATTGTGAGGTCAGGTTTTTCTGTGATGACTGTGACCGTCTAATCAATAGCTTGAGACGGGCTGCCAAGGCTAAGAGAAAGGAAGAATAAGAGAAAGACCAAGATTACAGCTATTTTTTTGTATTCATGTTCTATCACTTCCTAACTTTTTTCTGATATGTAAAATGGTCCCAATAATTATCATGATGATATTTGCTGTGGTGACGTCAAAAGAGTGCAAAAAGGGGGATGACTTAGCAATGGTTATTCCAATAGGTTTGGATTGTGCGATTTCAGTGCAGGCATTCACGAAAGCGAGAGCTGTATATTTCCCTTTTTCTGCATCTGAAGTGTCCCAGAAGAGTTTAACGTGCTTTTCTTCTCCTACTGTTAGCTCTTCCGGAAAGCACAGGATTTCTTCCACTTTCCACCTTTCTTCTCTACCATTTCCCGCTTCTTATTTAGAGTAGGTAATACACACATGTAGCCTTATAGTATGTTGGGGGTATATAAACGTAACCCTGATAATGTTAGGAGAATAAACACATACCACGCAAATGTCATTTTTCTTCCACAATTTGGACATTTTGGCGTCCATTTATTCACTTTCGTAATTTCGACATCGTGGAGGTTATCTTTTTCCGCGAGGCGAAATGCCTCCCAGTTGAGATTGTCCTTGAATATGTGTCTGATCGTGAGACGGGCATCTGTAGTAGACAGAGGAGAACGAGGATGAGATATCTTCTGGGTGTGAAGAAAAGGTCATATGTGGTGACATATACGAAAGTTATTTAAATAGTTGAACCAATAGTTATATAGGTGCTATCGAAAATGGTAAAGGTATCTTTGGATTTGGAAGAGAATTTGCATAAGGCGATAAGAAAGAGGGCGATAGATAAAGGGATAACAATGAAGGCATATCTAGTTGAGCTTATCGAAAAAGGCGAAAGTATGGAAGAAGCTGAAAGTATTGCATAGACAAAGAATATAAAGAGTACGGATGGTGATTAGATCGGTTAAATTACTAAAGTTGATTTAGATACGAATAGTGATTGGTATATAGCGATACAAAAAGAGGTAATGAATATTGTAGTGGCAATAGTGGCGTAGATGACCAAGCCTATTAATGGCTGTGCGAATACAAAAGCATACGAAATTGTGGAAGTGGTATGTGAGCGTGAAATTGTCGGGTCATAATGCTGCCACATACCCACATAATGCAATAAATATGGGTCATAAGCACATGATAATAAGTGTCCACTTATTGACATTATATAAGAAGGTTACCTTTTTAATATAAGAAGTACAATCTTTTTAACAGGGCTGGTAAAAAGGTGGGGTTATTATGATAGTAGGAATATATGCACGGGTATCAACGGAGAAGCAGGAAGAAAGTTTGGATGAGCAGGTGCGAATATTGGTCGAGTTCTGCGAAAGGAGCAAATATGAGATCTATAAGGTCTATTCGGAGACAGGATCAGGCGCAAAGAGCAAGCGTGAGATGTTCATGGAGATTATGCGTGACGTTGAAGCGAAGAAATTCGATGCGGTCGTTGTTCTTAAGCTGGATAGGTTTTCGAGGAGCATGCTAGACCTGTTAACGAGTGTTGAGCGGTTAAAAGAGAAGGGAGTTGATTTCATAAGTGTAAATGACCATATCGAGACGACCACACCACAGGGCAAGCTAATTTTCCATATAATGGGCGCTCTTGCCGAATTTGAACGGTCGCTCATCTACGAGCGTACGAAAGTGGGTATAGAGCGTGCGAAACGAGAAGGGAAAGTATGTCACAGGCCGAAGAAGAACATAAACCTCGACCGGGTCGTAGATAGATATAAGAAGGGCATTCCGTTGACGGAAATTGCAGCTATCGAGCATGTGAGTTACAGCACTTTGAGGAACAGACTGCGTGAATCGGGCATTAAACTGGAAACGCGGCTGACAGAGGATTGAAATCGCGAAGCGGTGCATTCTTTGCGCTATTTTCGCCACCGTCACATTCGCGTTTTTAGCGACTTTCTCGTTGTGTCGCGATGTTTACTATTACCCTTGCGATTTTATTCGTTTCTAGCGCAAATAGGAACTTCGTTTTTGGGCGGGCGCGAGAAAATAATATTTTACCAAAAAGGTACTAAAATTTTCCAATGATTTTTTTTTGAGACACTGATTAACGCAGATTAACGCAGATGAAAATAAAAAAGATAAATCTGTGTAAATCTGTGTCGGAAATGTGTTGTTATAATATTTATTTTTATTTCATTTTATTGCGGATAGCCAGCTATTGTGTTTTGACTTTTGCACTTTCCATTTTGCTTTTTCTTACATATCTCCCCCGGCGTTCTATTTCCGCAACCCGTTTCAATACTTGCGCGGCTGCATTAGGAAACGACCTCTTGTAGCCTTTAATAAATGACTCTTTTAAATGCTCATGCGATTCATGCGTACCTCGAAGGCACTGTAAAAATACATGGACGTCTACTCCCTTTGTCTCTACACTCGATTCGATAAAGGCCAACCCGAAATCTATGAAGTATATGATCTTGTCGTGGCCCACAATGATATTAGAAGTGGTCAAATCGCCATGAATTATACCATTTCTGTGCAATACTCCGACAAGCTCGCCTATTCGCTCGCTTATAGCTTCGTCAATTACCTCGCGCGCTAAATCGCCTTCTATCCGCTCCATCACCAATTCGTGATCGTGGACATCGAAGATGATAGGGGTAGGCACGCCTTTTCTTCTCGCTTCTGAGATAAGTTTCGCTTCGCTTTTCGTTCGCTCTTTCCTTATCCGCTTGTCTAGCTCCTTTACCCTATACCGCTTCTCTATCCGCCTCTTATACACGAGGTCGCCCTTTAGCTCTACTATCGCTTCTGCACACTGTATAATCAAAGAGTAATGACCTTCTTAGCATTGCCCAATTCTTTCAGGAAGTCTGGCAACTCCAGCTTCTGCAGCCCCTCGGGAACATCAAACCGTGGTGGTTTTCCGCCCAGCAGTTTCATCCAGGCCTGGCAGGCATATAGGGGCACACCTGCGCTGCTTGCCATTTTTATCAGTTCAAGCGGGTCTGAAGGGACACCCATCTCCGCGGCATTCTTATCTATATCTGCTGCATAGGTTTCTAACCCCGGGTCATACCTAAACTTCTTATCTATGAGCGCAGCCAAACCCTCTTGTACGAATACTACTACTATATCTTCGCCTGCTTTCTTACTATTCGCGGCGATGATAAGAGCACTCAAATATGAGTTCACCGTCCCCTCCTTACATATTACTATTGTCTCAGCCATTTTCTTTTTCACCAGATAAAATGAGTGCTTGCGATTTTATAAAGTTCTTGCTTTTTGTCTCTGTATGCGGAATGCCTGATACAAATTTGACTTGAAGCCTCGCAATTTCTCGTTAGATGAGGGGTCTGGCCCCTTAACTATGGGCTGGGAGGGTTGATAAGGGGGGTCTGGCCCCTTATTTGAAGAGCTCTTTCCTTCGCGCTTCCAGTATATCTATCTCGCGCCCGACATATTCCGCAGCAGTTATTACCTTTACGTCTTTTTCCGCAGCGTATTCATACACCTCTGCTATCCGCTCCTTATACTTCAAGTCGCGCATGAAATGATGCTCCACCATGATGCACTTCACTGACGTCTCACTCAATATCCTTTTTATATTCGCTATGGACAATGCCAGACTCTTATACGAATACCGGAAGCCGAGCATATAAGTCATAGGTCCGTCTAAAATGACGATGTCGGGATCCTCCTGAATAATGAATTCCACCTGGTCATCAACAGCAGGACCTTCAACATCGCTACTAAAAACCAACTTCTCACCGCTGCATGATATGCTCACCTCTACCACGTAACCCAATTTCGAGTTTGTACCGTGAAAGACAGGCGATGAGAATTTTATAGCGGTAGATCCATGCTTGAACACCATACCATCAGCAATATCAAGGGACTTTGGCATCCCATTTAGCTTATCCAGGAAATAAGAAGCGCGTTTGGCTTGGCTCTTGTTTATGCTCTCCTTCGGATCTTTTAAGTAAACTATCTTGTCTTTGTATATCTCCGGCTCTTCGGGATCATAATGGTCATAATGATAATGTGTAACTATGAGGACATCGCTCCGGGTTGCGTGTTCCTTTATATCAGCCCAAGTCTCACTCAGCCGTTGCTCCTCTATTGGATGCGGTGGTAATTTATATCTACTCGAAGCTAATGATACGCCCGGATCTATCAAAAGAGTTATGTCATCAGTCTGCACGAAAGTTGCCATAGACCGCACGCCAAAGCTATCAAATGCCAGTGGCTTCACAATTAGCATTTTCGCTATCTCCACAAAGAGCATGGTGTTAGCAGTTCATATATTTTTTTGTTGTTGTGAGAATCTGTGCAATCTTGTGGTTATAAGAGGAGCTAAATAGATTTGTTTATACACACACATATATATAGAAAAGAGCTGTGTTAGGAGAATGATAAATGCTTGGTGGATTATTTAATCGTAAGGAACAGGAAAGAAGAATAGAATTACTGCAAACGCGTATAAACGAGCTTGGATATGAGAATAAATCGTTATCCGAACGCATATCAAAGCAGGCTGCGCGCGCAAAAAAGGCGTTATCTGAGAAGCAGGGGGCTGACCTCGCATTGAAGAAAGCGGAGGAACGGATAGATACCATCGAGCGTGAACTTAAGAACTTGAAAGAGAAAGAGGATGCCCAACTCAGCGTAAGAGAAGCGGTAACATTAACGGCCGATCGCGCTTCTGACCTGCTATTCCAAATCGGCTCGCTCAGGTCGAGAAATGAGGACCTACTTACGGCTTATCTGCGGCCAGAAGAGACAGTCCGCGACCTCGACCGCTTTGAGCTAGATAACTCGGTCAAATACATGATGGCTAGGATTGAATCTCCAACTGGTATAATACTCTTCTATGATTTGAAAAGTACGGGTATGGCGCCGCAGATCGTGGCACCGCCATTTATGATACCGGAATCACAGTGGAAACTGGATTATGCATTTGATACCACGCAGTTGCAAGAGCTATTGGACACTAACCGTATCATTTGCATCGTATTGGCGCATGCGGGTGAGTCATTTATCGGGATATCAGACCGAGAGAGAGTTATAGAGTACAAGATAGTTCGCAGCAGTGTAAAGGAGAAGCACACGAAAGGTGGAATGAGTCAGCGTAGATTCGAACGGCTCCGAGATGAGGACATCCGGCATCATGGAGAGAAAGCACGATCCGCATTTGAGGCGCTGGTAGCGGGGTATAAAAGCGAACTCGAAATGGTGGTTGCCAGTGGTGAGCATAACCTGATCAAGATGATCACACGGGACAACGATTTCCCACTACTTTCTAGAAGTATAGACCCAAAAGCAGTATTAGAGAAACAGAACATAGATAAGATACGGGTACTGGCATGGTCTTCGCGATGGTATGTGCTGTGACTAAAAGCAGAGTTTAGTTAGGGACCACAAGAGTACACAGATTTTCACAAACCTTTTCTATCAAACTTTAAGAAAGTTTGATCAAAACGCTTCGCGGAAAGAAAAGCTTTACCAAAAGAACTTTTTTTCTTTTAGCACAGGCTAAATTTTCTTTTTTCCTAAAAAAGAAAAATTATAGTGTTGTGTTAATCTTGTGGAATCTCGTGGTTTTTAAGATTAGCTATACAAATACTCGCTGGATAATTCGACAGTGCCGCACCAAGTATCTTTATCCGCCTTCCGTAGCCCTTTTGCTCATATAAGTGCGTCAGTAATCGCAAAAAACATCTTCCAACTCGTTATAACAGTCTTCGCACAGCAGTTTTTCACCAAATAGCTTCAGCTCTTCCGTTTCTATTCCACATATCTCACATTCAAACATTTTCTTCTTCACCTCCTCGATTTGATCTTTCATCTATAATACCCCTTGTTATATATAACTTTTTCAAGAACATGCTCGCTTTCTATTCATACTTCCGGGGGATCAGCCGCAACAGAGGTTTTATGAGTTCGCCCAGAAGAAGTAACGCCGCCGCGGCTACCAAACACAGCGCCTACTGTTCCAACGTGAGGAATCTAGATCTGTTGCGCCTTCTCCTGCGACACGCTTAATATCTCCCTCTGTACTGTAGCCGTGTCCGGTCACGTGGTAGCTGGCACCGGGGAGCACGAGCGTAGTGACGGTCATCTGGTTCATGGTTAGCGTTCCGGTCTTATCCGAGCAGATCGCAGAGGTAGAGCCGAGGGTTTCCACAGAAGAAAGACGCTTGATTATGGCGTACTTCCTGGCCATGGCTACTGACCCCAAGGAGAGAACAGTGGTAACGACAGCGGACAGGGCGTCTGGAATCGAGCCGACCGCCAGCGCAACACCAAGTTGGAAAAGTAAATCGAAAAAGTTGCCGCGAGCCAGGCCAATGGCCAAAACACCTACAAATATCGCCGCTGCAATTAGCAGTATGATCCGGATAAGCTGGTTTATCTGCTTAGTGAGCGGTGTATGCATCGCTTTTGTCTCTCGCAACATCTTGGCGATATGGCCTACCTGAGTGGACATACTGGCTTCTGTTACTAGCATTTCGGCCCGGCCCCGAGTGACGTTCGTGTTCATGAACACCATGTTAGTGCGATCGCCAAGGGGTACTTCCGGTAATGCGATGGTGTCGACGTTCTTTAGCACGGGCACGCTTTCGCCCGTTAGCGACGATTCTTCCACTTCGAGCGTGGCAACAGAAATTAGGTTAGGCGCCCATCTGTGGGGATACGATCGCCCTCACGGATGAGCACTATGTCTCCCGGAACCACCTGCGCTGCTGCTATTGAGATTAATAATCGTGGATAATGATACTGACTAGCGTCATGGCCGACAGAACAATCTGCATGAGCGAGTGATACTGGCGCAGGAACGCTTTGATAGCTGATTCTTCTTTTTGCCTCGGCAAGTTCGTTGTGCCCATATTTTTGCAGACGCTGGGCGGATTCATTAGTGCCCAATCCCGTATCGGGATCTACCTCCAGTCTGCGGGTACATTCGTCCGCGCTGAGTGTGTACCAGGCAGCGGTATCTTTCGCCGGTGCGCTTGTCGCCGGAGTTGATTCGCTGTTTGAGTTTCTGGTCATTGCTGCTATGTTATAAATATATAGATAGTTCATATAAGTTAATAGTCTTCTTGCAATGTAACATTATCTTTATACCACAAGCTATTGAGCAATTACGCCAATAGGATCAGCTAACAAAAAGTTCCGGCTATCCAATCGCCAACATAATGTGTTATAATTATAACTGCCAGGGCAATAACCAGATGTTCTATAACCACTTTCCAGGGTTTAACGTCTTGCTCTTTAGCAATATAAAAGCTAAAAAGACCTAACAGAGTAAAACCCCAAACAATGCTAACATAAATCGCGGTTGTGAGTGGAAACAGCAGAACCGGGATGACAAATGTCAACGCGAAAGCAAATTTGGACACGAAAGTAGCGATTGTTGATTCCCATATCTCCTTCGTCGTGTGCTTATTCTCGGACTCTTCAGAAATGTGGATGCCTAATGCGTCTGAGAACGCATCTGCTATTGCTATTGTCAATACACCGCCAATAACCACTAGTTTTGAATGCGTGCCCGAATTTAAACCTACCATTAACCCGAGAGTTGTGATTATTCCCGAGGTTAAGCCAAAGCTAAACCCTATTTTCACTGAGTGGTTCATCAATTTTTAAAGGTTGTTGACAAATATAAATTGTTGGAGAAAAGGAATGTATAAGTACGCGGTGTAGAGTCCCGAAATTATTTCGTCAAGAAGCTTAGCTTCACCTCAACTTATGGTGAAGCGAACAGACAAAAAGATGCATTTATCTGGAAAATGAGATCTGAGAACACGCTTGGAATGCTCTTCGAGTGGAGTGAAAGGGAGGTAAGATTATGTATAAGAAATCTCTTATGTTATGTATAGTAAGCGAAATAATATTAGGACTCCACCCATACGCCTAACCCATTTCTTATTTCTTAATCTTTTAATAACTTTATAAATTGCCCTTAAATAAGAGGATAGTTTCTGGCCACGCTTTAGCTAGTACAGATGCAGAGATGTCTGCTTCCCCGCCGAACAATAAATTTTCCATAGTTTGAGCTGCTGGAAGGAATGCATGTGTTGTAAGATGTCCTGCGAATTTGTCATTGAAATGGATGACATTTCCGCCAGCACGACCTATGCGTTCCTCAATATCTTTAGCAAATTGATCAGCAGGCCAAATGGCATCATCACCTCCAGATGTAATTAAAACGGGAGCTTTAATTTTCTCTACGAGAATACATGCTGCTTCAGCATCTTTTGGATACTTATAAAGTCCGCGTTCGTATGCTTCACGGAAAGCAATGGGTTTGCCAGAAGTTAACTCAGAAAACATTTTTGGAGTAACATACATTGGTACAAAAGGTAGTGGCTTACCATTGTAACTCCATGAGCTTTTTAATTCCCCTTTCTTGGATAGTCCTTGCCAAACGTATGAACTTGGAGCATAAGCGATAACGGCTTTAATAATTGGTTCACGTGAAGCAAATAGTAGAGCAAGTTCTCCGCCTTTAGAAAAACCAAAAATTCCTAGTCTATCAGTATTAATCATTGGTTGTTTTTTTAAATAAGTGACCGCCAAATCAAAAAATTCAAGAGGAACTTCTATTAGCTCTTCTGGAAGAGGATCAATACCAAAGTAAGCCACGGAAAAAACAGCAAAACCTTTTGATGCTAATAATGCAGCACGAGGCTCGTTAAATTTTCCTGCAGAACCACTAATGAAAATAATTACAGGGTGTGGACCATCTGCTTCAGGGTAAAACAGTGTGCCAATTAGTTTACCTTCATTAACAGATACACGCGCGAAATCATTTTTAGGTAGAAAACGGCGTTTTAGTTTCGCTACTCGAGAGCCAGAATTAGATTCAAATGAGATAGTAAAACTCAGTGGTTCAATGTTCCTTTTTTCAAATATCGGGATATATCTCTTATTTGACGGTTGTCTTGGACGCATTCGAGTAAATAAACCCTCCGGATCAATGCCTTCTAATTCGACAGATGCGTTTTCATCCGTTTTTCATTCAATGTTACTATTCCATATAACGCCATCATCATCTTTGGTTTCTGCACTCAGCTTAATTGTCTCACCTTGCGTAAGGTTGGTAATGCGTATCCTAAATTCCTCATCAACCATTATATCGGTTTTAGATAGTTCAATTCTTGGTTTTGTTTCGCTATTCATCTTTCTAATTTCAGATAGTTTCTTTTTATATATAAATGATGAGGCTACACTAGGCTACGTCATCAACTGGAAAAAATACATATTAACCCATATTATTTGATGGTTTTTAGTATGCTTCCAGAACTATTGGTCACCCATTTAGGGATAAAAAGTATAAATCCGCGTTTTCCCATGCTCATCATCACGACATTTTTAAATGTTATAAATGATTATATAGATAATATAGAGGGCGGATGACTTACACAGAAGAAGAAGCAAAACAGAAAGTGGGAGAACTCGTTGCGCGGTTCCGTGCGAACATAGACGTTTACAAGAGGTCAGCGTATAAGGAAGCGCAGGTAAGATGCGAATTCATTGACCCTTTCTTTGAAGCTCTGGGCTGGGACGTGAGCAATAAGCAGGGCTTTGCGGAACAATACAAGGAGGTTGTTCTCGAAGATACAATAAAGGTCGGGAGTTCGACCCGAGTACCTGATTACGGTTTCAGAATCGGCAGCCAGCGTAAATTCTTCGTGGAAGCGAAAAAACCGGCAATAAACATAAAAGATGAAGTCAGCCCCTCATACCAACTGAGACGGTATGCATGGAGCGCGAAACTGCCGCTATCTATTGTTACGGACTTCGAGGAGTTCTCGGTATTCAACTGTCAGATGAAGCCCAGTCCAACGGACAAGCCCGGTATAGGTCGGATTGCATACTATACGTTTGACGAGTATCTCGACAAATTTGACGCGATCTACGACGTATTCTCAAAGGAAGCGGTGCTCAAGGGTAAAAGGGCTTGCAGGCTAAGTAAAAAAATGAGATTGGTGGATATCGAGATGATGATAAATGGTCTGAGGTTCATGAAGCTATGATTGACGCGATGTGTAGGTTAGAAAAATCTCTTAAACCTTACATTTCGAAATTAAAAATATAGATGCTCCAATAAAAAATCCAAGCCTATCTTGACGGCATGGCTAGTTTTCCTCCAGGAACTCTTCAAAAACCTGCTTTATTGTTTCCATTTCTTCATCTCTAAGCGATTAATTGCTATTTTAAAATATAGTGGGCAGTTATGTAAAAGAACTTCGTGAGCTCGGATGCGAGGCAAGAATGGACATGGACATATAAGGCGTGTCTCATCAGTTGCCCTCAAGTACTTCTTCGTGCCCAGTGCATTGAGTTCGGACCTTTTCGGATCCCAGAATATCTTTACATTTGACATTTTAAATCGGCTATATCCTACTTCATCGCTTTATAATTATGTTAGTTTTAATAAAGTTACAACTTACGATATGCTTCTCTACGATGACGGACATGATAAATGATTACAATTTTCGTTTCAGTATCCAGTTGGTAGATCACTCTGTAATCTCCAACTCTGATCCGATAATCTCGTTCGGAACCCCGAAGTTTACGGTGTTGCGACGGAAGAGGATTATCAACGAGCGATTCAACAGCCTTAATAATTCGAGGGACTTGCTGTGGATCGATATTCCGCAAATCTCGTTCTGCTGAGTTTTTCCAGTGAATCTCATAGGAGCCCATCTTGGTTCAACCGTTTCTTAAGTTCCTTGAAATCTATTATAGGCTCATCCCTACGTTCAGCGATTATTGCCAGATCGTGGAGATCCTCTAAGAGTTCTTCATACTCCCCAACTGGCAGGACTACTGCTGTCTTTTCTCCCTTCTCGTCTATAATATACCGCTCTTGAAATTTCCGTTCTCCCTTTAGTTGAACCCTCTCGCTCATTTTCACCTCGGCATTTTCAATTATGGTAATGTATCGTATGCTTAATAAATATAAGTTCATGCATAGCATCCAAAGCCTTTTAAGAAAACGTGAAGAATATCATACAATGTCAAATGAAATACAGACCCTCAGATGTATCCTGAGATAAATCTCTGTCAATTTTAAAGTTCACTACCGCTCAAACATAGAACCGCCTCAGCCCAAATGCGATAAACCTTTCGAAGTGCGTTCTGTTCAACGTAGACAGCATGGCATCTTGATTTATGCAAATTGCGGCAATCATTGTATCGAACCGCCCTGCCGGTTTGCAAATCTTCAAGATGTCAGTATCTAAGACTATCATCGAAATCTCTCTTCTCAGCTCTTTTACTGTAAATTGCATTAAGAATTGCCTCTTTTTCTTCACTGCTTAGCACAATAATTTCTCTAATCTTTTTAAGCACTTCGATCCCTTTCCCGCCCACAATCATTTTTTCGATCAAATTTCATCAATTGTTTCTCCTTGCGCATTTGCACCTGGCAACTCCTCAACAAAGGCTATCCACCATTTATCCGTCTTTTGAAAGACGGCAGTAAATCGGCTCTCCATTTTTTACTCCTAGGTATTACAAAGCTATCAGAATATAAATAGATATGCCGTGTTTGATGGTAAAGTACTGATACCCGAGGAGGCGGTTAATTTGGAGCCAAACGCGCGTTATCTCGTGGCCATCGAGCGTAAAGAGGAAATAAGTAAGCAGAGCCTTTTGGATGGATGTACTTAGCGAGTTCTTCGGAACGGTTGAAGGGCCAAGAGATTGGTCCGAAGAGCATGACCATTATTTATATGAGCGCAAAAATTGATAATAGAAAAGAGCTTAAAACGCGAAGATAGGGTGGAGCCATATATTTATATAGTGTTAAATCAAACTATTCCTAGAAGATAATATCAAGGCGGTTAAATCATGTCGATCGCAAAAAAACTCTCGCAATTACTTGAAAATATGACGCCTCAAGAGCGTGCTGAAGTCGAGACATTCGCAGCTTTTGTTATAGCACGGCGGAAATTGCATGACCTCTCTGTTCTGACCGATGACATACCCACTCAAGAACTCATGCAACTTGTCACGGAATCCGGGAGTTTCGACTGGCTAGATGCCAAAGAAGAAGGCGTCTATTCCATTGAAGATGGTGAAGCGGTAAAATGGCTCAGCGAATCGTAAGACGAGGTACTATAGTTCTTGTCCGCTACCCGTTTACTGACCTGAGTAGCATAAAAGTCCGTCCAGCGGTAGTGGTTTATGCCTGACCAATTAATGCGCAAATTAGATGACGTTCTCTGCCTTTTCATCTCCTCCTCGATGCCCGCGAAAACACTCTCGACTGATTTCGTCCTTGAACCAAATCATCCTTCCTTTCCGAAAACGGGTTTGATTTATCGCTCGGTATTTAAAACGCATAAGTTAGCGTTGCTCCATAAGTCGCTTGTGCTGCGCGTTTTAGGTGAAATGGACAGGGATTTGATGAACGAAATAGATCTGCGATTGCGTATTGCGTTGGGGCTTTGAAGTACCGTAGAAGAACCAAAAAAATGGAGACAAAAAGAAGCAGGGGGACTTCAAAATGAGCGTGCTTCGAGAGAAAATATTTGAGCGAAAAGGCGAAGGAACTTTAAAACCCCAAAATACAGATTTAGGACATATAGAAATTCCTGTTACGTTTACATGTGCACAGTATCGTGATGGTGTTATTGATGGAACGATAACCTTAATTGAAGAGGATCACGCCCCGTATATGGACTTATTTTACATTCACGAAGATACAAAATACAGCCTATGTGCATATCTCGACGCTGAAGAGTTAAACATAGAACCGCTTAGTATTTCTAACATCTCACCGCAAATGGGTGAGCGAGTAGAATTTCGAGATATTGCTTTTATTGCTGATTATCTAAAATTGAAACATAGAGAAATCACATCCGCCACAAATAAAATATTCTGTCGCTTTGATGTATCCAATCTTAAATCTTTTATGTCAACTTTTGAGATTGAAGAAGGAAAAGTTACCTTTTTTCAGTACGAAGACGATATATGGAAAGATATAGGAATCTACAAAAAGTCAGGTATAACGGGCGGTGTTCAGATTGAGCTAAATGACGATGTTAGACTTCAGACAATAGAAGCGTACAAATCATTACTGTTTAACAAAATCAATAAAATATTGCGGTTCGCATCGTTATCTCAGGGCACTTACATTGATTGGGCTTCCTTTGTGCTATGTGAGCAAAATAGTGAAGGTGTGTATGAACGGATATATTCAGAAAGGAAAAATATTCGAACTGAGTTCTCTGCGAGACATGAATT
>QBUN01000052.1 GCA_013180565.1 Candidatus Methanophaga sp. GoMg3.2
ACCTGTAATAGCTGTGTAGTTTAAGTCATCGGCGGTCGTGCTTAAGTACGGGTTATGGTGACTATAAAATAAAAAAATAGGATGTGATAAGATGAAAAAACAATTTTCAATCGCGAGTACATATGTTGCAGTAGCATTATGTATCGTCTTTCTATGGATTTCCATGGCCTCTGCGTTCGACCCAGAGGTAGTTGAAGCCAATCCGAAGCTCGTTAATCTTTCAGCCGATTGGAAGCCACCGACCGTCTATAATGTGACCGATGGGGTTTATGTCGCTGTAGGCTATGCTCGAGCCAATCCAGTCTTGATAGAAGGAACCGACGGACTTATCGTCATCGATCCCGCGGAGAGTGAAACGGCCGCGAGAATAGTCAAAGCAGCGTATAACGCGCATTTAGATGATATTTTCGCCAAAAAGCCAGTGAAGGCCATTATCTATACACACTATCACGATTGCCATATCCATGGAGCCACTGTCTTCGCCGGCAATGACTCGCCAGAGATTATCAGTCATGAGAACCTTCCTAAGAACCTCTTCAGCCCACCAGGCGCCGTTTACAGCCTGATCTTCCCCACCAAGGCCTATCGGGCCATTAAATACATGGGTTTACCGTATCAGCAGGATCCTGGTTACTTTGTCAATGGTGGTATTTTTCCTTTCTCGGTTCCCGGTCCCTCGGGTTACTTGCCGCCCACTATAACCGTCCAGGATGAACTGGAGACAACTATCGCCGGGGTAAATCTCACGCTGATGCACGCGCCGGGAGAGACCTCTGACATAATCTTGGTCTGGTTGCCGGAGAAGAAGGTCTTGGTGGAAATAGGTGACTTCTACAAGTCTTTCCCTGCCATTGTAACACTGCGTGGCGCCTCGTTCCGGAATCCGCTGGACTATTTAGAGAGCATAGATAAGATGAGAAGCCTCAATGCTGAATATTTAGTCCTAATCCATAGCGGCAAACCACTCGCCGGTGCTGAGAATATTAGCCGCACACTCACCAACTATCGTGATGCCGTCCAGTTTGTTCATGACCAGACGGTACAAAACATGAACAAAGGCTTGACGCCCGGGGAAATTATTGAAGTCGTTGAACTGCCGCCTCACCTTGCCAATGATCCCTATGTGCAGGAATATTTTGGTCAAGTGGATCGAGATATCTTCCAGATTTTCTCGCAGTATATGGGCTGGTTTACAGGCAAATGCAGAGATCTATTCCCGATGTCTCCGACTGACGAGGCGCAGGAAATGGCTGAGCTGGCCGGTGGGGTAGACCAACTGGCAGCCAAAGCTCAGGATGCTCTGGATGAAGGTAAACTGGAATGGGCCTTGATCCTTGCTGACGATGTTCTCCTGCTCAATCCGGAGCACGCTGGAGCACGCGCGATCAAGAACAAGGCAATGATTTCGCTGGCTGAAGAAACGTACAACGCCCAAACGCACAACTACCTCTTGTCCGAGTACCTCGAAGAGACAGGGCAGATAACCATCCCGATCCCTGCCTTTAGTAGGATCGACGATAACCTTGTTGTTTACATGCCCATGGACACGTTATTCGGAATCATGGCGGTTAGTCTCAACTCCTCTAAATCATTGGACAAGGATATCGTCGTTGGGCTCCACTTAACCGACCTGACTAACACCACAGAGCTCGCTGACTATACCATGCACGTTCGCCGGGGTATTTTAGAAGTTCAGCCACAAATCCTGGATAATCCCGAATTCACCGTCACCACTGAATCATTGGTGTGGAAGAATGTGGTCCTAGGGAAGCTCGATCCACAAGAGGCTGTTTCCGAGGGTGATATTGTTATAGCCGATGCTGATCCCCAAGAGCTTTACAACTTCCTCGCTCTTTTTAAGTGAACGACAGTGCCTTCATTCAGAACAGAATTGAAAAGTAGAAATAGAGGATTATTAATTAATCCTCTTTTATTTTTTTATTGTATATACACTATAACTCCACGTTCACGCTGCATCAATCATTATAATCACCTAACTATAGCTATGACTGATGCATCCAGACATCTTCACACCCGGAACATGCCTTTTCATCGTTTTCCTCTGTCTTACTGCCGATGCCCCTCTCACGGTCAAACACATATTCGAAGACAATCTCAACTGGGCAGCATTTCACCCTGCGGAAAAAGATAACCTCCGCGATGTCGAACTCAACGAAGGTGAATAAATAGGCGCCAAAATGTCCAAATTGCGGAAGAAAAATGACATTCGTGTGCTATGAGAAGAGACCACCGGGAGAAAACGAAGTTATTGGATGCAAATTATCAGATTGGAACCACCCAATGCTCAGCCCTAGCTAACAATTGATTTGCACCCGAAGGGTGC
>QBUN01000051.1 GCA_013180565.1 Candidatus Methanophaga sp. GoMg3.2
TATAAGGAGGGAAAGGTAAGTATAGAAGAGGCGGCAGTTAGGGCAAAAGTTAGCGTGTGGAGGATGGTCGAATATCTAAGAGAGAGAAATATAAATCCGCCACCAGAGACCTTGGAAGAGATGGAAGGTGGATTGGCACGGACAGAAGAGATATTGAAGTAGTATGTGTCTTGTTAGTCGGCTAAAGATTCTATGCACTTAAAAAAGGTTTAATCCAAAACTAAAACGCTTATCAAAAAATATGAACACACTATCCATCACGGTTGACATAGAAGATTGGTATCATAAAACCTTTTTGCAAGCAAAAAGCTTTACCAAAAAAATGCTTACGCTTCTTTTTGCAAGCAAAAAGCTTTACCATCAAACCTTTAAAAAAGGTTTAATCCAAAACAAAAAGCTTTGTTGAAAAATGGACTGGGAGATGCGATTATTTAACTTAGAGAGCCAACAAGAAGAGTACTGAATATGCTGGACGATTTTGATATAACTGCGACATTCTTTGTCGTTGCCGATGTGGTGGAACATTATCCGGGCTTGGTGGAGTCTATCGCTGAAAGAGGACATGAGATTGGGTGTCATGGATTGCATCATGCGTGTAAAAAATAAAATAGATCCAAAGACAAAGGAGCCGTTGATGGGTGTTAAAGATTTTGAAGATAGAACGTTAGAAGCGAAGGAAACGCTTGAACGAGTTTGTAAGGATAAGGTAATAGGATACCGCGCGCCGAATGCGCTGGTTGGTGGTTGGATGCTCGATGCGCTGGAGAAGATAGGATTTAAATATGATTCTTCAGTGTGTGTAAATTCACTGTATAATAAAACTGATTCGTCTTTGGAAGGGGTTTCATCTTATCCTTATTATCCCAAGAAGAATGGGTTGGAAATAGAAGAAGAAAATTTTGTTGAATTCCCATGGGCGTATTGGAATGTTTCTGGATTGAAATTTAATTTTAATTTCAATATTCCTACATCTGGCGGTTCGATGCTGAGATTTCTCGGTGCGCATGTAATATTGAAAGGATTAAAAGATGTTAATAAGGTATGGTTACATTATTTATTAACGGAGATCAAGGAAGAAGAGGAGTTATGACAAGAAAGAATAATTTTTGATAATCGGACGCAGATGAACGCAGATAATCAGGATTTTGAATATTTTGATGGTTTAGTTGACGGAGGAGCTCATTATACTCTTCTATCGAGTTTATAATAAATAGGGTTATGGTTTTCTGGAAAAGGTTTATGAAAATGCAAAAACGGAAGGCATTTGATAATTTGAGGAAATAGTTTTCTGCGTAAATCCGTGTAAATCTGTGTCCTAAATTAAATTTATATGTAGAAGTTATACTTTATATACAATTAAAAAGGTTTGATCCAAAAAGGTTTAGGGGAGATAAAAAGATGGAATGGGAAGTAGAGGAGTTGTGTAAATTAGGCAAAAATCAAAGATTATAGTGGATACGTCTTCATGGATAAATGTGTTTAGAAGATGCTGGAAATAAAGCTAAAAGAGGAATATGATGAGTGGCTGAGGAAGATATCGAGGGAGGTCCGCGTATCACCAGAAGAATTGGCGTATATGTCTATCGAGAAATTTATAAGGGAGTATAGAACGAGAAAAGCAGTAAAAGCGTATGTAGAAGACGAAATATCATTGGGAAAAGCTGCGGAAGTTGCAGGAATGCCAAAGAGAAAATTCATGGTAATGATCGAGGATTTTGGAATACCATTGAATATTGATGCACGTGTTTTTATAAAAAGTTTTAATTTCTTATCTGAGCTGAGGGGATATCGTGTCTATAAAGATACGGGCGTTATATAGTGACAGGAAAATTCTCACCTTTTGAAACCTTGGATGAGCTAATTTAAAAACATTTTTTCTTAAGCATGCTCGTGAAAATCTGCGTAATCTTGTGGTTATAAAAGGGGTTAAACAAAAATTATCAAAATCCCTTGGATAAAGCATTTACGGGTGGTTAGTGGCAAATGATGCACAGATGAACTGATAGAAGAAGAAATGGTAATGAGAATGCGTGATTTCACGATGGAAAAATATAAAAAATTATGTTTGGCACTTTTAGATAGTGGTTATGCGCCATTAACAGTTGAATCTTATCTCACGGGAAAACAACATAATAGTAAATTCATTGTTTTGAGGCATGATATAGACAGAAAGCCGAAGAACGCTTTGCGGATGGCACTGTTGGAACACGAATTAGGGATTCAATCAACTTACTACTTTCGGGTACCTTACANNTTTAAGCCAGAAATAATCGGGAAGATTAATCATTACGGGCATGAAGTTGGCTATCATTACGAGGTTTTGAGTAAAGCAAAAGG
>QBUN01000050.1 GCA_013180565.1 Candidatus Methanophaga sp. GoMg3.2
GGAACTATACTATCTATCCGTCGTCATGAACTTGGCACACTTATTCTGTGACGCCCCCTTAGTGAGTTCTCTGGAACGGTTGAAGGGCCAAGGGATTGGTCAGAAGAGCATGACCATTATTTATATGGCACACCCAAGCGTGGAAAGGGGCGGAGATAATACGATGAATCGTTTTTTTCTCGATACTGCTTATGTGCTGGCATTATTCAATCCACGTGACCTCTATCACGAGCAAGCCAAATCTCTATTTCCTTCGATGCGTGTCGCTCACGAGGTGTGGATAACAGAAGCGATATTGGTTGAAATAGGCAATGCACTGGCTCGTTCAAATCGGTCTACTGCTGCTGCCTTCATAAATAGCTGTTATGTCACACATAAGGTCAACGTAGTTTCTGTTGATCGTACATTGATGCAACGTGCAATAGACTTTTACCTGGATCGAGAGGATAAAGAATGGGGCTTGACCGACTGCATTTCATTTATTGTTATGGAAGATCATGGCTTAACAGATGCTTTAACGACAGACGAGCATTTTGAACAGGCCGGATTCCGAGCACTGTTACGTGAAGATATGTGAGAACGATTCTACTTCTCCGATTAATCCTTCGAAATCCGCCTTATTCATCGTTACCTCCCCCTTCTCTTCCTTCAATTTTATGATGTTTATATTTAAAGCTTGATATATTAACACGTAAATAGAGGATAGAAGATGCTTACAGAATATATCGAAGCGGCGCTGTCAAAAGCGAAGTATGAGATGATAGAGGATGAAGAACCGTATTACGGCGAAGTGCCAGAGTTAGAAGGGGTATGGGCGATCGGCAAAACGCTGGAAGAATGCCGTAAGAATCTGGTTGAGGTTATTGACGGCTGGATATTAGTAAGACTAAGGAAGGGTTTACCTATACCACCAATAGGTGCGTATAACTAACCATTCCAAACCCACATCGGAAAGAGATCGGCGTTAATCTTCTCTCTCGAATCCTGAAGCAAGCTGGAATCACAAGAGAGGTGGCTTAAATTTCGTTAATCATTCAATTGTATTTGTGGTAAGCAAAATGACAAAACAAAGCTTCACAGCATTAATAGAAAAAGATGAGGATGGCGTTTTTATTGGCACCGTCCCATCACTGAAGGGTTGTTATACCTATGGAAAGACGCTTGACGAACTCATGGCGAATCTGAACGAGGCGATCGAAGTACATCTTGAAGCGTTTGGAACAGAAGAGAAAAAGCTTCCCGCTACCCGATTTGCGGGTGTTCAAGAGATAGAAGTAGAAGTGTAGATGAAATTACCTGAAAGAAAAACTTATAAGGACTCTCCGCCTTCTTCTTCATATAGACCAATGACTCAGACTGGTAAGGATAAGCCAATAGTATTTGTTAGCCATGTGGAGGAAGATGCCGTAGTAGCATCAAAACTCAAGGAGTGGTTAGAGGATAACTTGCTGGAAAGGATCGAGGTGTTCGTGTCAAGTGACAGGGGGATTAACCCGGGGGATAAATGGGAAGAGCGTATTATTGAAAAACTACAAAATTGCCGCATTGCGCTAATTCTGTGCACGCAAATGTCTGTAAGGCAACCTTGGATAAATTTTGAAGCGGGTGGTGCGTGGGTAAAAGGTGCGAGAGTAATCCCTCTTTGTTATCATGGTCAAAGAAAGGAGACGCTTCCTAGACCATTATCGAGTCTTGAAGCCCTTGACATTTCAGAGCCAGGCGATGTACGTGAATTACTTAATCTAATTGCAAAGGAGGCGGGATTACGTGCACCCGACATTGACCCAAATGGGTTAATCGTGAGCTTACCATCAAGAAACTATGAGGAGCAGGATGCTGATGGAAAATTGCCGGACATTAGAGTGAAAGTCAAACCGGCAACTGCATTCGACTGGCAAAGAAGACCGATACATCTTCTTATCCTCGAAGCACAGAATCATGATAAAAATTCTGTCTTTCTGGGCTTGCCCAGCATTGCAATAAAAAACAGCAGGAATAGAGTCACAATTAGTCGAGATCCAGTAACTCACTTGCCCGTTCCAACAGGAGAACTAAAACCGGGTGACTCAAGAAGTGTTCATTTTGACCCAACGCCAGTTGAAATGGAAGATATAGAACAGTGGGGTGAAGTAATTTTTTGCGATAAAATTGGTAGGGAATTCAAGGGATCAGCGGCAGCTACATCGGAGGCAATACAATTTTGGAAGGGGCTTGTAGGGCTTTAAGAACGTATAATTAAACTTTAAATGCACGAAAAGGACTTGTATCCGGCGGTGGAAAAATTTTTGAAGAGGCAAAAGAATTGTCTTGCAGAATGCGTTGGAACTGAGCTATCC
>QBUN01000049.1 GCA_013180565.1 Candidatus Methanophaga sp. GoMg3.2
TAGAGCGGAATGCAGAGTTTTTTAAAAACTAAAATTAATTATCGACACAGATTAACACAAACCTTTTTGCAAGCAAAAAGCTTTACCAAAAAAAATGCTTACGCTTCTTTTTGCAAGCAAAAAGCTTTACCATAAAAATGCTTACGCTTCTTTTTGCAAGCAAAAAGCTTTACCATAAAACATTTAAAAACGGTTTAATCCAAAACTAAAAACATTTATTGAAAGATGGAAAGGGAGATACGATTATTTAACGGATCCAACCAGATGGGTGTTAGACCTGTTAGATGATTTTGGCGTCAGTGCAACGTTCTTTGTGGTTGCGGACGTTGTCGAGCATTATCCGGGCTTGGTGGAATCAATCCAATCGTATCTGTGAATTCATTGTATAATAAAACGGATTCGTCTCTGGAAGGGGTTTCATCTTATCCGTATTATCCAAAGAAGAAAGGGTTGGAAATAGGGGAAGAAAATTTTGTGGAATTCCCATGGGAATATTGGAATGTTTTTGGCTTCAATTTTAATTTTAATTTTGAGATACCTACGTCTGGCGGGGACAGTGAGATGAAAATAGGCAAATATTTATTTAATAAAAACTCTTAAGATATTATCGGGTGAGTGAACATGGAAGAGATAGGGGTAAAGGATAAAAAAATAAGTTTTATAGTACCTCCTGGATTGGAGATGGAGTTAAAAGCCATTCCCGATACTGAGTATTACAGAGATATTTCGGAGTTTCTTGAGGATGCGGTAAAAGCGTTGATGGATGCGAGAAGAGATTTGCGTGTGGCTATTGCTTGTGCGTTATATGAAAAGGGCGAGATATCGCTTGGAAGAGCGATGGAGATAGTGGGTGTTGATATCGAGAGAATGAAGGAAATACTGGTGGAACGAGGGATAAAGCTCAGGAGAGGAGTCGAGACAGTGGAAGAGATGGGAGAGGAGTTAAAAGGGTTGGCGATTTAGTTATGATCGTATTGGATACGGATTTCTTCAGCTCTTTTTTCAAAATCTCGATTTTAACATTTTTGCTGTGGTATAAAAGGGAAAGAAAAATTTCCATAGAAGAGATTAAAGGAATTATCAAGGATTTACGCGAGAAAGATTTTTATGCGTTTAGCAAAGAAGTAGAGGAGGAATTATTACAAACCTTTTCTTTCAAACTTTAGGAAAGTTTAATCATCAAACCTTTAAAAAAGGTTTAATCCAAACTAATGCTTTTAGGAAAAGTTTGACTAATAAACTTTTAAGAAAAGTTCAATCAAAAATGCTGCGCAAGCTTCGCGGAAAGAAAAGCTTTACCAAAAGAAATAAAACAAAACGGACGAGTTTAGCAATTACAAGATCGTTCGGGAAAAAGTATTGAAGCCCATAGTGGAGAGAGTTATCGCCTTTCTAGAACGGCGTTATCAAAATCCCTTGGATAAAGCATTTAAGGGTGGTTAGTGGCAAATGATACACAGATGAACGGAGAGAAGAAGAAATGATAATGTTTATGCGTGATTTCACGATGGGAAAGTATAAGGATTTGTGTTTGGCACTTTTAGATAGTGGCTACACACCTCAGACGGTTTATTCGTATCTTGTCTTGGAGGGCAAAAAGAATAATAAGAAGCTAATTGTTTTGAGGCATGATATAGACAGAAAATGTGGGAATGCGTTGCGGATGGCAGAGTTGGAACATGAATTAGGAGTTCAGTCAACTTACTACTTCCGATTCCCTTACACATTTAAGCCAGAAATGATTGTAAAAATTTTGGGGCATGAGGTGGGCTATCATTATGAGGTTTTGAGTAAATCTATGGGCGACTATGAAAAGGCAGTAGAATTGTTTGAGCAAGAATTAAGCGAATTTAGGAAAATTACAGATGTTAAAACGATCTGCATGCACAGAATATAAATTTGATACAGAATGGAAATGAAAGAACTCATTGGCAAGGGAGAATCGCAGAATCTGGAATTCAAAGAAAACCATGCTTATAGAAGGGTTGGAAAGACAAATCAAACCGTTCAGAGAAGCCCTGGAGAAATTAGAATTATTGAGAGATGGAAAACTAACAAACGCTGCTATTTTGTTATTTGGCAAAATCCGCAACGTTTTTTCATCCAATCAGAAACAAGGTGTGCAAGATAAAGGAATAAAACCGTTGGAATTCATTGATATGAAGGTTTTTGGTGGGGCTATTATTGATTGATCAAAGGGCTGCATCATGCGTGTAAGATACATCCAAAGACAGCTTGAAAAATGGTGGTTAATAACCTTTATATGGTTCTCCATAAGATTGTGTGGGTAAGTTTAATTACGCCACTTATTATATGAGCA
>QBUN01000048.1 GCA_013180565.1 Candidatus Methanophaga sp. GoMg3.2
TGCGATTGCAACTACGGCTACTAGCCTAACAATCATTCTCATTTTCATTTTTTTCACCTCCTTTTATTTTATTAAAGAAAAAATTACATCTCATCATCACTATTAAAATTTCCGGTATAAAAGCTTTTCTATTTTAAGAACCCTAGAGATTACCGAAAAAGGAGGTCTAAGGGTGGCTTCGCGAAAAACCCGTTCCTTGCTGCCATTTGGTAAAGCTCATCATGTGCTTTCACTACCGCTTCTGGCATTTCATATGTGTAAGCACTTATTTACATACATCAATGTGAATTTCTTCACTAGCTCTTTATAGCATTAATACCCAGAGGCAAAGGAAGCATTGTACTTTCATACCACCAATGCCACAAATCAATGACTTTTATGAGGCCGTGCTGCGGATATGTTATCTGACCCTCATGGATTAGCAGGCCCGCATCAACTTCTCCGCTCTGCACTGCTGGTATGACCTCATCAAATCTCATTTCCACCAACTAAATTATCATAAGCGGAGATGAGTAAAATTAAAACGGAGTGCGCGTGGTTATCGAAATATCCCGAATTTCCGCACTATGATGTACCTTCGATTGAGTCACTTAAAGTTCCAACTACCCACATGAAATAGCGAAGAGCCATAAGTTTGAATTGATTTTGGCTAAAAGCGGCAACTTCATATTTAAGAAACTGAGTTAATGCATGACATTTATTGTGTTTATATGCTTCACGAGGCGGTGGTTACGCATTCAAATCGCATCGAGCACATACAAAATCACAAATAAGGCACAAATAAAAAGCAAACAAAAACCGAAAGTAATAAATATATCTAAAATACAAATAAAAAAGAGGATAATGAAAAGAAAAACAGTTGTAGTAGTATTAGCAATATTCCTCTGTAGCGCTGTAACGGGTTCAGCGACTATCGTCAGCGATCATCCCGGATTAGAACCGTTGGTTGAGTTTGTTGGTGCAGATGACCTATCAGTGCTGGATTTAGTAGGGTTCAAAGCTGCAGATAGAGCAATGAAGGAATTGTCAGTTGGCAAAGGTGACACGAACATTCTAGTACTGACAGACGCGGGATATGTACCAGAAATAGGGGGTTATACAACGGAAAAAGCGCTTGATGGTCTGATGCAGACCAGTGGCGCTTCTCGAGGCAAGGGGAACTTGATAAATGTGCACAAACCCTATAATGCCCCGCTCTGGTTTGCCTTCTTCGACAATGTAAGCAAAGACTGTATCTATCTTGAAGCGAATAGCGAAGTTCTAAAGACTTATCTGGATAGAGAGGAGATAGAAAGAGAAGCGGCTTTAAGTGATTTTATGAACCTTGAGGACGATGAAATCTTCTTTCGCGTTGCGAAAGAGAATATAGATGCGGCTAAGCTGCTCAGCGATCCCGAGCCGTGGCAAGAGCAGATGGTTGCAAAGGTATTCGGAGGAAACGAATTCAGTATAATTACGTTGTGTAATGTCTGGGCAAAAGGCTTGCCAAATGATTTCCTTAAATGCGCTGAGCTTCATGACCATATCTGTCCAGGACTGACAAGTGGCTATCTCATAGCGGAATACTTGAAAGATGAACTCCCATCTTCTGATCCCAAGAGAGAATACACGATTATAGCAATTCCGTCCTGGTGCAAGGACGATGTCCTAATAACGATTTTTGAAACGAACGTGGGACATAAGCGGATGTTTGTAAAGGGGCTAACAAGAGAGCAAATGCAGATGCTGCCGAAAGAGGCGAAATACGTTGCTAACATAGTTATTAAGGAGGATCAGAAAACAGGCAAGCGAGAAGGGATAGTTTTGGCTTTTGACTGGGATAAGCTATTTGAAGGGAGTGACACAAACGCAACTGATTTGAGAGACTTTGGAACCTATAAATGGTGGTGGGTGAGATTGAAACAGGATATGTGGATGATGGATTACTTGGACAGACCGGAAACTTTCGTTTCTACACTAAAAAGGTTTACCATTGATAGTCCGGCGGAAATCGAAAAGCTTAAGAGCGCAGGCGTCAATCCGTTAGTCGAGCTAGGCATCATGCCAGGAAAAGCAGAGGCAGAAAAGACGCCATCAATCCTCTGGCTCGGTGTGCTTGCGGCCATAGTGATAGCAGGCGCTCTTGTCTATGCGGCGAGAAGAAGAAAAGCTCGTTGATATTCTTTGCTTCTTTTCCGACTTGGACTTGATTAGTTGGAATGGCTCAGTGCATCGTATATTTTTATTATAAACTCGACCTAAAGATCGAATTTTTGTGAGTGTGTACCGTCTCTCCAATCTCATAGCCAAATTTATTAATCTCCATCACCTTCAA
>QBUN01000047.1 GCA_013180565.1 Candidatus Methanophaga sp. GoMg3.2
GAGTATTAATTAACTATGACTTTATTGGAGAATGAAGCCAAACTGGTGAAGAGGTTGTGTGCGCGAATTTTAGCGGCAGAAGGAGAAAAGAGAAAGATACTGGATCTTGGGTGTGGCAGCGGGAAACTCGCAATATATTTGAGTGAAGAGACGGGATATGCTGTTACCGGGGTAGATCCCAGCCGCGAGCGAATAGAAAAAGCAGGAGAGAAATCGTCTTCAGTCACGTTTGAGGTTCAGCCTGCGGAGCAGACGGCTTTTGCGGATAGCACATTCGATGTAGTCGTATCGCTAAAGTCATGGCATGAAATGGTTAATCCAAAAGCGGCATTACGGGAATCCATGCGGCTGCTTACAGAAAGCGGGAAGATATATATTATCGACTGGGTAGGCGGTGTCGGGCATACGAAGCAGTATTTCACAATGGAGACCAGAGCACATGCGAAGAAGTATTTCACGATGGAACGTCTAAGGGAAATGCTTTCAGAAGCGGGATTTAGCAATATAAGAATTGAACTTAATATTGAGGGCGAATTGATGTTGGCGGAAGGGCAGAAGTAAATGCAAAATACAAAACATCCATCTTATCGCGCGGCCAAAAATAGCGAGTCACAGGGTTTCCCTTTCGGCTCTTCGCTTCTTCGCCACATCCGCCCCTCATTTTGCTCGCCTTTTTATATTTTGTAATCTAAGTGCACACTGGAAGAGGTATTAGAGATGTATTTCGGTAAACCCAAACAGGAGCAAAAAGTATCTTTTTGGATATAATTAGTGCAAGCATTATTTGTGCAGTTGAATAAGCCCCCATATAAAACTTTCGGAATTCGACACCAAATTAACAAATTCGATGCCACGGGATATTAATCAATTACAAACTCCGCTATATGTGCCTCTATTAACAGATACGGGCTGCAGAATGCATGCACGTCCATTATTTGGGGCCATTACAATTAGATGTGAGTGTATACCACCCACACTTTTTTATTAAATTGTCATAACAGGTATGAACAATCGTTAAGTCCGTACGACTCCGTTCCGGTGAGCATCTCAATTTTGGAAGTGCGAAAAATATCGAAAAGCTTTTATGTATAGGTACGTTATGTACCCATGTGTACTCTATGATGTGTAGAGTAAACGAAATAAGTATTAAGGAGGAAAAAAAAATATGGCAGACGAGATAGATTTATATGACGACAGAGGTAGCGTATTAGCGAAGGGCGTACCACTGGATGCGATCAGTCCGTTGAAGAATGCTGCGATAAAGAAGATTATCAGCATGACCATTCGGACAGGTGCGGTTGACATGGCGGGCCTGGACAAGAAGTTGAAGACAGGGGCAATAGCCGGAAGAGGTATGATAATCCGGGGCGTAGGAAGAGACATCCCTGTACTAGACAAGGTGGCTGAGATAGCAAAATCCGTAGAAGACATGCTGCGTGTTGAACCAGGCGATGACACGAAGGTCGAGTTAATCGCAGGTGGAAAGCGGATGTTGACGCAGGTGCCAACGGCAAGGATCCTATCTGATTACTCCGTAGGTCTAACAGCGGCAATGGGTGCGCTGACGCACGCGATAATAGACGTATGCGACGTGAGTATGTGGGATGCACCGTATGTGCATGCAGCAGTATGGGGAATGTACCCTCAGAATCCAGACCCAGCAGATGGAGCAGTAAAGATGCTCGTGGATATACCGATGAAGAACGAAGGTCCGGGATTTACGCTGAGGAACATACCTGTGAACCACTTAGCGGCGACTGTGCGGAAGAGAGCGGTTCAGGGTGCAGCATTAACCATGATCTTGGAAGAGGCAGCGCAGTTTGAGATGGGTAACTGCATGGGACCCCATGAACGTGGACATCTTCTGGACCTGGCGTATGAGGGACTGAATGCAAACAACCTCTTGTACAACCTAATAAAGGATAACGGAAAGGGCACACTGGCCGATGTTGTGTATGGCCTGGTGGAGAAAGCAAAAGCAGACGGCGTGATAAAACCTAAGAGGAAGATGGGATCCGGGTACACGGTTTATACGGCAGATGATCCACAGATGTGGAATGCATATGCATCTGCGGGAATGCTTGCAGCGGTATCCGTGAATTGCGGTGCGATGCGTGCAGGTCAGTCAGTACCTGGATGTATCATGTATTACAACGTGCTGCTGGAGCATGAGACCGGTATGCCTGGAGTGGATTGAAATGAAGAGTATCTTTGCAGAGCCTGCCCAGAGTGAACTCACTGTTAGAAAGATAAATGTTCTAAGATCACCTAAAAAGGGTGGCTCTTCTGATATGGACGCTATACCATACATAG
>QBUN01000046.1 GCA_013180565.1 Candidatus Methanophaga sp. GoMg3.2
TACACAACACTTTTTCTTTTTTACAAAAAGAAAACCTGTGCTAAAAGAAAAACAATAAAGCTTTTCTTTCAAAGAAAAGGTTTCTCGTGGAAATCCGTGTGATCTTGTGGTTATAAAAAGTAGCTAGACACATACAAATCATTTAATCTCATTTCCTTCTTAATGCTAGCACTAAATATGCAACTATAAGGAGTCCGGCACTAGCGAAAAAGGCTCCAAAGCCCGGTATTAGGCGTTGCGAAGGACTTGGCAATGGTTCTGGTGTTGGCGTTTGCTTTTGATCAGGCGTGGATTCTGGTGTTGACGTTTGCTTTTGAGCCGGCGTGAATTCGGATGTTGCCGTCTGCTTTTGACCCTGCGTAGGTTCGAGTGTTTGCGTTTGACCTGGCGAAGACGTTGTACCGATCGAAGACTTTTGGCTGGATGAAGGTGTTGGGGCGATAGCAGGTGTCATAGTTGGGGTAGGCGAGATGACTGGTTCTTCGTCACGATCACGTGACGGTCTTGGCGTGGGAGTTGGTTCGGGTTTAGTACGAGCAATTTGAACAGTCTTTTCTTTTCCCCCTGCGGCAATCGAGAATTCACCGAGCGGAACACCATTGGTATTAATGTCAAGTATAAAATCACCATTTTTATCTGCTGTTACTTTAATCGCCATGTTCGTTGTCAGAATTACAGAAGTTGCGTCATCTAATGCTGCCCCGTATACCTTTACATCTTTTTCGCCATCGACATTAATAGGAATCCCGAAAACGGATAAAGGAAGCGAAATAGAAAGTGTAGCAACACCATTCGTTGCTTTTCGGGGGCCATCCAGGGGATATTCAGCGGTCCCCAAAAGCGGTATCGGACCTAACGAAACGCGAATATCTTTTATGTTCTTCGATCGTACCGAAAATGTCTTCTCACCAGTCGGGAAGTAAATGCCTTTGAATTCTTCTGAATACTTACCTTCTGAAACATGTAAAGACATCACAAATGTTGATTTCAGTGTTACCGCCTCGTTTGGTGTTGCCTTCCCGGATATTGATAGCGTCTCACCCGGTACAACATCAGAGGGGTTCACATTCAGGTCCGTTACGCTTGCGCCCGCATTTGTTACTGAAACTATGAACACACAGAGCAACAATAGACCTATGCACGGCACCACATTAATATGTTTCATGTTCATCACTATCACAGATACTCAATTTGTCAGCAAAGTATAACTTATTTTAATATAATATAATAGCAGGAATCCGATCAATATAGACATTTCCATTTGCATCTGTGAATTGGGAGCATGTGATTGTCCCCCCGGTCACATTTGCCGTGCGTTCATGAATAATTTGAGGGTAAGAGCCGGTGCAAAAGCTGTAGTTGTAAGTCTCCCCTGCTACGAGCGTAACTGCATCAAAGGTAATATTACGCCAATCGCCACGATAGCCAGTCCAATTTGCTTCTACAATAACACCCTTATCGTTCCATATCGTTACTCGTTCCGTGTGCCCGCTACCAGGGCATGAGTATGTATAGAGTTTTGATACAGCAATTGTCTGATTTGGCGTTAATGTTCCGTTATGTGTTCCACACATACTGGGATATGGATGTTCGGACAAGCCTGTATCGAATACCGGCTTTGTAGAAACTACCTTGACCGTCTTATTTATTGCTCCTGCTGTGATCACGAATTCGCCGAGAGGTATTCCGCCAGTGTTTACATCCAGTTTTAAATCGCCATTAGTATCTGCTATTACTTTGATAGACATATCAACGCTCAGGTTTACAAATTCGGCATCTTCTGCCGCATTTCCATATACCTTGACATCTTTTTCGCCACTAAGGCTAACTGTTATACCCCTCATAGTAAACGGAACTGAAATGGGGATAGTTGCGGTGCCGTTGGTTGCTTCCAGAGCTCCGTCAAGAGGGTATTCAACCGCGGGAAAAAAGAATAAAGGGCCTAAAGATACACGAATATCTTCTACATTCTCTGCGGTTACTGAGAACTTCTTCTCACCCGGAGGGAAGAGAATATCAATGAATTCCGCGGAATATTTACCGTCTGAAACAGGTAAAGAAATAACAAATGACGAAGTTATCCATACAGTCTCATTTGGCGCGGCCCTACCGGATAACGATACATTATCGCCCTGTATAACTACTTCAGGGTTCACTTTCAGCTCGGTTACCTCAGCACTAGCGATAGCGATGAAAACCGTAATTGTGAACGTCAAGGCTAAAACGAGAATGACAAAAATACCATTTGTTCCTATCGCTTCCTTATTCATAGCTCACTTACTATACTATATATGCCTTCTAATAT
>QBUN01000045.1 GCA_013180565.1 Candidatus Methanophaga sp. GoMg3.2
ACCTCTTTTACATAGGGCTTTAAACACGCTAATTTCAAATCTCCTTCCGCCTTCTTCAACCGCTTCAGTGATGTAAGCATCACCCGCAATCCCGAGCTGCTGATATATTCCACGCCATCGAAATTCACGACTAATCTCACACTGCCGTTATCAATCAGTGCGCTTATACTTCGCTCTAGCTCGTTTGATGAATATGCATCAAGCCTGCCGTTCAAGGTCAATATCGCCACATTACCCTCCCTTTTTTCTTCTAGTTTCATTTCGCCATTCCTGGACCTCCACCACCACGGATAGTATATCCTGTGCCTCGTGGTCTGACAATAGGACCTGAGCCAGGATGATCGTACCTGTAAGGCGAGTAATAGCCATAGCCACCATAGCCACAGACCCAAAAGAACCCCCAGGGGTAATATCTTGTTCGCTCTTGGACTACACGAGTTGCATTTACCGCCACTGTCTCATTATCCGCAGAGACATTGAAGAACTCATGCCGGAACGTTTCGTTCGCCGCTACTTTATCTTTCAGCGCAATCATATCGCCATACGATTTCCGCGCCTCTATGTTCACTACCGCATCCATCGGGCCACTAAATTTGTGTTGAGGATACGTTATCGCATATATAGTACCCGCAAGAGGGGCCACATGCTCTATCTCCGCGGGTTCCTCTGATTTAGCCCGGACACCACTCGTTAGTGATACAAAATCATTCCCTTCTATACGGATCTTATATACGTCTTCCTCATAATCATCGGAGCCCGCGGCTATACAGACATAATTGCTACGACCGTCAAAATACGTGGTGACAAAAGCGATTATATCACCATTTGCAGCCGAGAACCACGAATAATCCCAATACGGCTCCCAGCCACTGCTCTTCTCAGTTTCTATCGCAGTAGTGACAAAACCGATCTCTTCTAACTTATCGTGCACCGTATTTGCAATATCTCTTGACCCGCGCCCATATCTGTACATTATACCGGCAACGCCATTTTCATGCACCCGCTCTGCCGAGTAATGCTCTATTGAATCTCCACCAAGTGAGTAGTAGCTAAGGTAAGAAACCAAGGATAAGGCACTTTGTTGTTCCCCCGTATATTTCGGAGTTGCTAAAAGCGGTGTTATAACAAACGGCACAGACGCCACTATGAGTATCAAAATAACAACAAAAGCTACAATTGTGCCTATATCCTCTTTAGCTACCATTTCTTCTTCCCTTCCCTTACCGTCTCATTCTATAACCACAAGATTACGCAGATTTTCACGAGATTCTTCTGTGTTAATCTTGTGTAATCTCGTGGTTTCTTACCCGCAAGCCTTTCAAGACATTATCACTGCCATTGCCACCACCGAAACCGCAATGTACAAAACACCTGAAAGGATACCAACTGCAACGTTCCCTTTACTTATCTCCTCTTGCAATTTTATCTTCGGCACTAACACCCTATCAAACACGAAGAAGAAGAGCGTAGCAACTAGCGAAGTCCCTATACTCCAGCCAATTGTTGCGAGCATATCATAAAGTAGGCCCGCCCATAGTGACATACTCGCTGTCGCAACCACTAAGCCCGCCCCTGGGGACATAATCGTTGCCGCAACTACCAGGCCTATACCAAGCAGCATCAAACTGAAAAATATTGCAACCGCAGTATTATTCCCTTCCATCGCTTCCTGCAGATCGAACTCCCGAAACACGAGAATATCATATATCTTTACCAGCAGCATGCTAAGTCCTACTCCTATTACCAGCCACAATAGTGCTCCTCCCACCGTACCAATTATTATTTCTACTATCGCCATATTCATGCACCCCCTATTATTTTATCCATAACAATCTCCACTTTACCTTCCAGCATATCGCCCATGAACTCCAAAGCCATTTTCGCATCCCTAGACCCACATGACGCCATGTCCACGAATATCATATCCTCTTCCGGATACGTATGGACTGCGATATGGCTCTCGGCAAGCAATACAACCGCCGTCATACCCTGCGGCGAGAACTTATGGCTGACGGTTTCCAGTAACGTCAAATCCAGCATCTTCGCCGCTTTCCTTAAAATCCCCTCTATCAACATAACATCTTCCATCTTTCCCACGCTGCAATGTGTTAATAGTCCTATAAGCACTTGAATCCTTGCCATAATATTCACCCGGGGATCAACCCCTCACCTTTGAACAATGAATTTGCCTCCTCGTAATCTAAGTCCTCAGGCGGCAGGATCAAGTCAGGCGTTGGAAACGCTTCTTCTTCGTCCAGCACCTCGTCCATCTCGATGTCCTC
>QBUN01000044.1 GCA_013180565.1 Candidatus Methanophaga sp. GoMg3.2
TATCAAACCTCCATTTTCTTCTGATTTTGGATTATTTGGCAGCCACTTAACCACATCTACCCACATGAAATAGCGAAGAGCCCAAAATTTCTATTTTGCAGTCGATATCACAGCCCCCGCATCAAATTCCGTTTATGCGTTCTATTCGCTAAATATACGAATATCAGACTGAAAACAAATAGCGCTGCGAAATCCACAATTAGCGAGATATTCGATTGCCCTCTGAGACTGAAATTGAATATATCAACCAGATAGGTAATGGGCGAGAAGTAACACAGCACTCTTCCGAGTCCATGCAGGTCCTCTAACGGTATGAAAATACCGCTTATGAATATCAGTGGGAAGCGGATAATACTGGAAAACATCATTACATATGACGGATTTTGAACGGACGGCGATGCCAGTGACACACCAAGAGAAGAGAAACAGAACGCACCCAACAACATACCCAGGCACAATATCATTATGTTCAAACAGTAATTCAAAGTTATCAGCCCCACCGCTAAGACAACAACATTTATCATAATACCGAAAATCATGCCCGCTGCACAGTCGCCCAGAATAATTGTAGTGATACTAACCGGAAATGACAGTAATCGTTCATAAGTACCTGCCTGTTTCTCCCAGGGTGTAATTAGTGGACCTACGGATGATGCGATAAAGAATAGGAACATAGCTAAAAGCCCGGGAAAGAAGACGTGAAAATCTACTTCCTTACCGAGATAAAATGCCAGAAACATGAATAGCGGAAACAAGAAACCGAATATAATAACCGGCGGCTTAGTGTAATAAAGCCGGATATTCTTCTCTGTTACTACTGCGATCCCGCGAAAGAACTGGCGGTTAAAGTTCCTTAAGGGCATGATCTTTATTTATCCTCCGTTAATTTAACAAATGCGTCTTCCAAACTCGCACCACATATCTCCATAGAGGTAATTATTAAGTTATGGTCCTGAGCGAATTGCGCCAAATATTTTACTAGTTTATCGGGATTGTCGGTATACAATCGCCATTTATCGCCTAATTTCTCCTTCCGGATTACTAATCGGCTTTCTTCTAGCTCACTGACATCAACTGGCGTATCAAAAGAGATTTCTACTGATTGTGTCTCTTCAAAAGTCCTCTTCAACCCTTCCGGCGTATCAATAGCCGCAATTTTACCATTATTTATTATCCCTACCCTATCGCAGAGCACATTCGCCTCTTCGATATTGTGCGTAGTTAAAAAGATGGTTGTGCCTCTTTGATTCATCTCTCTTATGATAGTTTTAATCATGCGTTGGCTTTGAACATCTAATCCCGCGGTCGGTTCATCAAGAAACAGGAGTTCGGGACTGTGAACAATAGCACTTGCGATATTAACCTGCTGTTTCATACCCTTTGAAAATGTCTTTACCGGATCATCCGCCCTTTCCAAAAGCCCGAATTTAGCTAGAAGCGCATCTGCTTTATTCCCCAATTCGCCGCGGGCGATACCATAGAATTTGCCCGCTAAGATGATGTTCTGTTTCGCAGTTAGGTCAACATAGATATTACCCATCTCCGGGATGACCCCGATCTTCATTTTGGCTTTTATTGGGTTCTTCATTATATCTACGCCGCCTATGAGGACATCGCCCGAATCAGGCGTGATCAGCCCGGTCAGCATCCGGATGGTCGTTGTCTTTCCTGCTCCGTTAGGACCAAGGAAGCCGAAGATTTCGCGTTTCCTAACGGCAAAAGAAATATGGTCGACTGCAGTAACATCACCGAACTTCTTTGTCAGTTCTCTGACTTCGATTACCTTATTGCTTTCGTTCTTCATGGCGATGCACTATGGCTCCAAAAAAATAAATTAAATTGGATATTCAAAAACCTTATCGCCTTAAACATTTGCAAGTAACTCGAGATTGTTTCGCACTGTTGCTGTGGATGGGTGATCTTCACCCAGGGACTTCCGTAATATTGCCAGTGACCACTCGTAGTGCCCTTTTGCGCCTTTCAGGTCGCCCAGATCTTGCAGGACGCCGCCGATGTTGTTGACGCGGATGGCTACGTTGGGATGGTCAGGGCCATATGCTTCTTCATCTATCTTCAGCGCCCGCTCGAAATGGTCTTTTGCGCCTTTCAGGTCGCCCAGCGCTAGCAGGACGAGGCCGATGTTGTTGACGTCTCTGGCTACCTCTGGATGGACAGAGCCATATGCTTCTTCATCTATCTTCAGCGCCCGTTCGAAATGTTCTTTTGCCCCTTTCAGGTCGCCCAGATCATACAGGACGCCGCCGATGTTGTTGACATGGATGG
>QBUN01000043.1 GCA_013180565.1 Candidatus Methanophaga sp. GoMg3.2
GCGCTCAACTCGTGTCACGACTTGAGCAGGAAGCACAGAAACGAGGTTGTGTCTCTATTGAGGTAACAACGAAAAATTTTCGTGTCGAGGCACAGCGATTTTACGAGCACATGGGCTTTACTCGAACGCATGTGAATTTTACAAAGAATTTAAAGTTTGTATAGCATACATAAAATTTTTTCTCACAAAACGCATCCTGTAAACTTATATATCCCTATAAGGCGTTATATCGCAGCCCGTACAGGTAAGGCACATCGTCTGCGAGACATCTACGCGAAGACCATACTTATCTATTATTTCTCGTGTCATCAGTGCGAGTTTAAGCAACCGCTCAGCACTGGGTCTTGTTGCCTCAAGCTCGTCTTTGCGTAAGGGTTGTAGGGTTATTGGACGTAGAACGGGTATTACACCCATCTTTGCCAGATGCTCAACTCCTTCGCGCACGCATTCGTCCGTCTCACCGAGTCCAATGATAAAGTTCGTGGATACTCTGTTCTTGCCAAATACCGGTACTGCGTCCCGTAAGGAGTCTAATATGAAGTTGAGCGAAAGCCCCTTACAGACATTATCAAATATATCTCGATTCATGGTTTCTACATTGTATTTGAGCTCAACTGCACCAGCTTCTTTCAATAGTTTTGTGGAGTTTATGGTAGGATATGCCGCGACGCCAATGGGGACGTTGTATCTTTTCAGTTCTTTTATCACAGCAACTAAACGTTCAATCTCGTCTTCTGGCGATTCTGCCACTCCAGACGTAATTGCGATTGCTTTCATCAGCCCGGTCTTCTTTGCGTGCTCAACGATATTGACGACCTCATCCAGCGTCTTGATCCTACCTTGCAACTTCGGAACCGAGCAGAATTTACAGTCATAGATACAGCGTTCACTCAGTGTGATGTATGCTTGCTCCGGACAGTGCGCGAGTACTGGCTCAATTTCGCCTCTTACCAACTCTTTATCGTCTTTAAGGATTATAAAATCGTTGTTTTCCTTTATCATCGTGAGTGGCGAGTTTTTGTTGATGTCTAAGCGTACTCGATGGCCACCGGAAGTAAAGAATATTGATTTTAGCCCTGTGCCGGGACCTGCAGAAGAGGTGGAGGTTCCTGTAAGTAACGATTCATCTACATCCACGCTTCCTGTTGCGAGTAGTTCGGCTTTTAGGTTTGCGTTTAGTTTGGGCATTTGATCACGCTTCGTTTGACTTAGCTTTCTGCTCCTCTATCCAGAGAACAGACACTATGGGATTACCTTTAAATAAGAGCTTCAATTTCCTCATCAGTAAAGTCCAACTGACGTAATACAAGTTTCATGTATTTAGACGAAAGTTCTTTCTTACCCATCACCACCGGTGCTCTGTACATCTTTCCTTCTTTTTTACGTTCAAATATTGCATGACTGGTACTTCTCTGCCTGACGAATCGGACATCACCCCGAGCAAGAAGCTTGACAAACTTCTTACTTGACATAGGCGGGATTTTCTTAGACAATGGCGCTAACCTCAAAAGTTATGTTCTCCGAATAAACCCAGTCATGCGAAGGTCGCACATGCTCTACGTCCTCTATAAGAAATTCCCGGAGAACTTCCAGAGGAGCAGGCCGTATTTCCTCATCTAACTTTTCCTCTTTTATGTAAGAAAGAAATTCTTCACACGCCTCTTGCAGCATCCCTCTTGCTTCCTCAATGCTCTCTCCCTGACTGGATACGTTGAGTTCCAAGCATAACGCCACGTAATAATCACCCGCTTTTTTTATTATTCCTGTCAATTGCATATTTATCTACCTCTATCACTTCTAATCATTTACTATTTATTGTTGTTGTTTATACAGTATAAACAACCTTTGACCTATTTCTTTTGGTAAAGCTTTTCTTTCTAAGAAAAGGTTATTTGTTGTCTTTCCGATTTATAAAATCGTTATTTTCCTTTATCATCGCGAGTTGCGAGTTTTTGTTGATGCCTAAACGTATTCGATGGCCACCGGATGTAAAGAATAATGATTTTTGTCCTGTGCCGGGACCTGCGGCTGATGTGGACGTTCCTGTAAGTAGTGATGCATCTACATCCACGCTTCCTGTTGCGAGTAGTTCGGCTTTTAGATTCGCGTTTAGTTTGGGCATTTGTTTCATCTGTCCACCCCAACTCCTTCTGAGTAAACGGGCATCTTTGGCTGTTGAATAACCTTTTCTTATTCTTTCACTGCAGATTGTATTTAAAAATTGGTAGTGTCCTAATTCGAAATAGTTAATGGGTAGTAGAGAAATTCGTGCCACGTC
>QBUN01000389.1 GCA_013180565.1 Candidatus Methanophaga sp. GoMg3.2
AATGGAATAGAGGCAGATGTCTCCAACTCCTATCTTTTGTGTCGTGTATTTTACACTGTTTATTGCAAATCGGACAAGCGAACTCACTACCTTTAATGAAGTCGAAAGAGACATCTATCCGTTCTTCTGATGTGTTCAGTTCAACGCTTTTCACAAACCCTGGAGATGGTACCCCCAGCGTAATCTGCATAAGCTTTTTATCATCCATATGCTTATATAATAAGTGGCGTAATTAAGCTTACCCACACAATCTTGTGGAGATCCTCATTTATGTTATAGGTAAGAAGAGTTAAATTGTAGCAAAGACCAGTAGAAGCAATTAGAAGATCGAAATCACCAATAAGTTTACCCTGCGTCCTTAACTTCGCTCTAAGCTCTCCGAACTTCTTGCTGATTTCCTCATTTATTTCCAAAACCATAACGCCACTCAAGAACTCTTTTAAAACCGTTTCATTGGAAATAGGGTCAGCAGAGCGGTAAACGCCCTCATAAAGTTCAGCTAAAGAAATCACGCTTATTGCTAAACCGTCCTTTTTTAATTCAAGGAGTTTCGTTACTTCTTTCTCTTTCCCATGAAGAGCATGAATTATCCAGTCGGTATCAACGAGATACTTCATAACTCAACTGCCGGTCTTTTAGTAGATAATTGTCTGCTTTTGTAAATATCATTAATCAGCTTCTCGCAGTCAATCTTCCCTTTCCAGCCCCCCATTGCCATTTCAAAAGCATCTTTTGTCTCATTTGTGACTTCTCTTATTGTTACTGTAACCTCTTTTCCCTCTTCAAGTTCCACTCTCTCCAAAGGCTTAAAAGCGCCCTCCAAGAACCTAGCCTTTATTACTTTTTCCATGTTTCCTGTTGCTTCTATTTTTGAAGTATTCATATAAAAACTTTTAATATCCACCCTCTTCTTGCTGTTCTAAAATGACTTTTCGTTTTATCTTTGTATAAAACGTGCATTTTATACCTATTTAGGACGTGGATTTACACAGATTTACAAGGATTTGGTTTCTTCTGCGTTAATCAGCGTTAATCCGTGTCAACAATTAATTTTAGTTGGATACAAAGTTATGCTTTCTCGTAAAGGCAATATAACAAAAAAAGACAAGACAAGGAAGACAAAAAAAGACAAAGAAGACAAAAAAGACAACGTGAAAAAGACAAACATGATAAGCATGACAAACAATACAAGACAAACAATACAAGACAAACAATACAAGACAAAAAATACAGTCTAAGACATATAGTATGAAAGATTTGAGTAGGGGGGAAATTGTATTATCAACCAGATCGGAGTCAAGTTTAATTGGCTAGGCGCGGAAGGAAAGAGCTAAAAGGATCAGTGGGATCAGGTAGACTGATTTTGATAAGTGGCGAGAGAAAGACAAGTTTATTGCTATGATTGAGCAATACATCGAAAAAGACAAACAAGACAAGGTGAAAAGGACAAAGAATACAAAGAATACAAAAAAGACAAGGTGAAAAAGACAAATAGGGGGATGAATGGCAGTCGTTGGAGCTATTTCGGGGCTAAAAAGGGTATGGCAGAAACAAGACAAACAAGACAACTTGGAAGAAGACAAAGAAGACAAAAGAATACAAAGAAGACAAACAAGACAACCTAAACCAAGACAAAGATGAGTTGGAACTGGGTCTATGGATGCTGCAATTGTACGCCGAAGGAGCTGGCAATAGTGTGTGTGCTTTCAGTAATGATATTTGCAGTCTGGTGGATTTTTATGCAATGCTATGCAAATTATATTCAAAAATAAAAATGCGCGAATATGAATTCCTTAATGGAAAAAGGTGTATGGAAGAGGCTCTGCAGGGTTCTAAATATTGTATACTCCATGTTGATCTACCAGAAGATGAAAAAAGCGATATTCGGAACTTTCATGTGGGCTGCATTCATTGCAACATTCGCACGGGAATATATGAGATAATCTATCTATATAGAATATAATTATTATGAAGAAATTTACACATGCCTGGTTAGCCTTTATGGCGATAAAGAGGCTGGAAGAAACGCAACTATCCGATACAAACAGAGCGTATGCAAATGACCTTATAGGCTGGTTCAAAGATCATAAGGACGATGTAGCACAAGGCGCATGGTATCCCGATGCAGTAATAAAAGATATGGCAAATAGCCATGTGCTAAAGCTTACGCCGTCGGATGATGCCGAGAATAAATTCAAACAGCTCCCAACCACATACTTAAATTATCAGTATGGTGGGAAATCAGCTTTAAGAAAGAGCTCATTCACGGTTGATGCGGTAGACAACTTACCTGATCGTTGCGAATCAATCGCGCAATCAGTGATAGACGATCTAAAGATACAGGAAAGAGAGGATAAAGGGTCACCTGTGTCGCCCACGGCAAACCACATAGCTTTATTACTTTTCATGTTAAGTCATTATGTTGCAGATGCGCATATGCCATTCCACTGCGACAGTAGGCGATTTTCCGAAGGTATAAATCTGCATGGATATATAGAAGGCAAATGGGATGACCAGATCAAGTGTTTTTATCCAATCGATAAGGATAATGACCGATTTTTCTATGATCATGATGGTTATCCCTCGAGGGCCGAGGGGTCTGGCATAGATCAAGAGTATCAATCGTCAATTCTAAAGACAGTTGAAGATGAACTACGAGATAGAAGATTCATCCTATCCTGGGGTGAGGATAACAATAACGTATGGGATTTTATGAGCGCAATATGCCAGTATTCTTATCTTCTTTCTTATTGTTTTGTAGCCACTGAGTACGATCATACAAATGTGACGAAGACAAATTGGCAATCTCTGGGCTCGATTTCCTTCGACAAGTTTAGTGTAGCCATTATTTCAGATGCGATTGATTCGATTGCCCGTGTTTGGTTCAGAGTTTGGCGCAGGTATTTGAAATGGAAGATCGAGTAAAGGAAAACAAAAAGCGTGAATAACCAAAACAATATAAACGCAAGAGGAGAAGTATAAAGAGATGGCAAAAATTGTTGTTGATACTCCGACTAGAGACGGATTAGGATTTCAAGATTATGCAGACGCTTTGGTAAACATAATTGTGGATTCCGGATCACCGTTTACCATAGGTATATTGGGCGAATGGGGCGTAGGGAAAACGAGCCTGATGCAAACGATGCGCGAGAAACTAAATGACGAGCACGGAAAAGATATTATCCCTATCTGGTTTAACGCATGGAGATGCGAAAGAGAAAGAAATTTGGCAATTATCCCGCTATTGCAACTATTAGTAAGTGAGATCAAAGACAACAAATTGAGAAAAGCGTTCATAGAAATCCTCAAGTCATTACAGCTAAAATTTTCGCTGCCCGGCGGTGTAGAACTAAGTGCTGGTGGTGTATCACAAAACCAAGTTGAAGGAGACCTTTATTACGCTGAATTAGATGCTATTGAAACGACGTTAAAGGAAACGGATAAAAAAATTGTTGTTTTCATTGATGACTTAGATAGATGTGCACCGGATAAAATTCTAGAAGTGCTCGAATCAACAAAGGTATTTCTGGATATAAAAGGCTTCGTTTACGTTCTTGGATTAAGCCCCGAAGTGATTGTAAAAGCAATAGAACAGAAATACGAGGATATGGGGATAAATGGAGAAGATTATTTGGAAAAGATAGTGCAAATCCCATTTAGAATTCCTGATTGGAATGTAACAGATCGTGGTGATTTCCTTACGGATTTAGTAGATAAGGATAAAATAGATCCTACGTACAAAAGTACAATCGGCGAGTATAAGGACATTATACAAGAAGTAATTGAAAGGACACCGCGGCAGGTAAAACGATTCATTAACACATATATTTGTGAACAAGAGATATTTAAAGAGAAGGAGCTTGACCAAACAATCCATCTAGTATTGACGATACTGAAGTTTAAGTGGTACAACTTTTATCAGAAATTGTTTGATGAGAAATATCGCCAAAATTTGAAAGAAATATTAAGTGATGAAAATAAGCTCAGAGAAGAGTTAAAAGAAAAAAAAGAGGCAAAAGGAAAAGAAGATAATCAAGATAAGAGCTTGGATCTTGTTGATTTTATATCTAAACCTGAAGTAAGAGAAGCAATAAAAAATATAATAGATATGGATTACAAGCAGTTGCTTGAATACAGAAGAGTGGGAATGATTATGCCTCAAAAAATTTCAGAATCTGCGACAAGTCGTGAAAAGCTCATAGAGCTGCTTAGAGCTAAAAAAGTTTCTGAATTCAATGCATTAAGGGGTAGAGAAGGTCTAGAAGAAATTAATTTGAGCATGGCTAATTTGAGCATGGCTAATTTGAACGGGGCTGATTTGAGAAGTGGAATTATTTTTATCAAGGAGCCGTACTATCAAAAAGCAAAGGTAAATGATGCAAATTTCGAGTACGCATTAATAAGCGGTAGAGGATTTTTAGAGTATTTGAGAGAAAACGGAGCAAAAAACGTCCCCGATGAGGTTTCTACTAAGGATGAATTTATAAATGAGATGAAGAAAAAGGGGTTTGACATATGGAGTATAGAACAATTTTTTGACGAATACTAACTTCTTAATTAGAAGCAATCGCTAGATCAACAAAAACAGCAGCGATTATCTGTGTGAGGGGGAAATCGGGAGGTAAGAGATGGTAGCAGTTCCGGGAGTAAATAAATGTAAACAATGTTGAATACATAGTTACTCTCTAGCGAAAGAGTTAGAGGAAACTACTGCACCTTTTTCCTTCTTTTTTCTATTCCGACCTAGTCAACTCATATCTTCAACGGGAGCAGAAAAAGGTGGATGGAACGAAGTTCCTGGATGGAACAGGAGCGCAAGGACCAGTAATCGAAAACTTTGTTTCATTCAAAACACTCAAAAGTCAGTGAATGAAACATCAACGCAGAGCCATTTCGTAACGCGGAGCGATACGGGCTGGATCCTACAGAACACACATGAAGGGGTGTTTTAGGGCGTCTGTATAACCACTCAAAAATCGATGATACAGACGTTATAAAACGCAACTTCATCCGATTAGAAAAAAAATGATTTGATTAGCGAATAATGATAAGCAGAAGATTGAGATGAGGAATAAGGATATAAGGAGATAGCAGAGAGAGAGAAATCAGAAAGAGCAAAAAAGAGCTGATGGCCTGAGGAATGAGAGACATAAAACCGCTTCGCGCTTTTATTTCCCCGGGGCTTATTTTCTCACACTGACGAACCCTCGGAGATAGAGCGATTGACATCGTGAGAGCGAAGAAAACGGACACTGTGATAGTAGAAGACATCATAAACGATAGAGAAGTTAGCGCAGACATCGAGACTATTAGGAGAAGACAAGATATATAGACGTGAGAAGTGGGATGAGGTAATGATGTGACGAGTAGCAATAGTAATTGTATCTGAGGGAGGCACTCCCTGAAGAAACAAACATTATTGCTATGAATTGGGGTGGGTGGGTCAGACCTCAAACTTCACATCATTAGGTTTGGGCGAGTGAAGCGAGCATGGTAAATTGATATTCTACGTCAAAGCGTGACCTTACGGCGGAGATCTTCACAGAATATCAAAATAAAGTTTAGAGATATTGGGACGATTTTAAAAAAACAAAAAATAAGGGGTTCCGTTCTACTTCTGCAGGAATGAAGCCGACAGGTTGAAGTCAGCGCATATGAGCCGCTCCTGATCTTGTTAAGGAAAAGGGGGCAGGTGCCCCTGATGTCTGGCTCATGATCTACCCCCGCCGGAAAAGTACGCGCTCGCGGCTTCATATAATAACCCCGGTACGTCATCCCGTGATGCCTCCTCGTAATAGCTGACGACGTCAGCGGATGCAATCGCCCAGAAGTTCCCGCCGCTGTAATATGCAAAGGCTAAAAGGTGTTGTCCCTGCAGGAGTTCAAGGAGTGCAGGCGAATGACGTCTAAGCCGTGGCGGCAGGCCGTTAGACACCATTTTATTTATTCGCCCCCCGGTCCGCTTCTACGTTCCAGAACCCGTTATATTTCACGATTTCAGGGCTTGCACCTTCGTATTCGAGAAGTGCGACAGTCTCCGCTATCTCCTCCCAGCTAAGCGCGCCATGAGGATAAACAATATAACGGTTATTTTCTGACATTCTTAGCCCGCCTCTCTAATCTCATCTTCAACGTTCCATAAGTCCACCGTCGATAACTGGTCAGCCTTCATAATTTCACCTATGGCGAGAGTCCAACTAAAGCTAGTTTCATATTCAAGGTATCTTTTTTCTTCGCTCATTCTTTTTATCCCTCCTTTTTTATGCCGTTGCGGGGACTCCTCCCGAGATCCCGACATGTGCAGAAATAGAAGAGGGGGCGCTCCCCTCTTCGATCTGCGCCTTATCTACGATATATGATACTACTTTTTGCACCCGGTCTAGCAGTGCAAAAACAGGCTTCCAGGACCCGCCACTGTAGCTTTTAATATAGTCGCGACTTTCGCCATTTAGCTTACACCCTAACAGGTAAGCCACAACTTCCGCCGCTAACTCCGCCACTATCTCTTGGTCTGTGTCTTGTCCGCCTTTGAGGGCCCCTTTAATTTTACCGTCTACCCCGTGCGCGAGCTCGTGAAGATATACGTCTAGGTCTGGCGACATCAAGGCTATCTCTTTCCTCGAAGCGCTAAAATATCCGTATTCATTGCCCGTGAACCGTTTCGCTTTAATTTCGAGCCCGAGCCCTTCCGCGACTTGCGCAAGGTTTGCGGGTATCTCTAATTTAAAATTATCCTCTTCTAGTGGTTCCCCTGTTGTATCTTCAACCCGAAAGACGGGGATCGATTTATAGCCTCTCCTCGTCTCTTCTTCGGTTTGTTCTTCCCCGTCCCCGTTCGTAGTAGTAATCCGGGTTTTGTACATGATAGGCACCATAATATATAGTGCCTTCGAGCCTTTGCGAAGCTTGCGCCCGGCTTGATTCCACTGCCGGATACCTCGCGCGTCTTCGGTCTCAGAACAAAACATTATAAGACGGTTCATAAAACTCCAAGAGTCAGAAGGATAACCCTTCTGACTTTTAAAAACGGCGTATGCTATCGTTTCGATGTTCCCGCTCTTCAAAGTGTCAAGAACCTTTTTTATCGCGTCTTTAACGTGTTGGTTTTTCATGTTACTCCTCGTCCAAGCTCCTAATTTCGTGCTCGATCTCATATAAGATTTCTTCAGCTGGTAGTATATCCCACCATTCTTGCTCAATCTCTCGACTGACTTGGTCCCCGTGCCATTCGACGGAAATCTTAATTTTGCATGTATCACTAGCCATTTACTCGCTCGTCTCCTCTTCCATTTTCGCGGTAAAGATGACTTTTCCAATCTCTAACACGAACCCTCCAAGACCTTGCACCGGCACATCTTTATCAACAACTTCTTTAAGGGTGATGTCAACAGCCGCCCGTATTGCTTCCCTCATGGTCCCGGTTACGGTGTTGTCATCTGGCGCAACAATCTCTTTTTCTTCGTTCTTTGGTTCCTCTATTTTTTTGGACGTGGTCCCATCATCTGTTACCTTTGCGCCTTTGTTTTTAAGTCCTTCGTCCGGTTTTGTCGGAAGTTGTGGCTTTTCCTCTTCTCCGCCCGTCAACTCGATCAATTTGTTTATTATTGCGTGCCCCTGCTCCTTGCTCACTTTTGCAAGGTTGGTATATTGAAAGATGCTCCTGCATTTTTTTTGGATGTCTTTATACGCTTGTCCCTTCATCTCTGCGAGCTTGTGGATGAGAAATGTCACTTTCTTTACCATCCCGTCCGTGATCAGGTTTTCCTCATCTACTTCTTCATCATCGGCGAAAGGGTTCTTATCGCTTAATTCATCGGTCATTTGATCAGGTCCCCCGCTTCTATCCTATCTAATTTTTCATACCAGGCGTTCATCTCTGACTCAAATCTTCGAGCCTGTGCGGCGATGTTGCCAAGCGTTTCGCCACTACCTTTATATGCACTCCTCACATATTCGTATATCGAGGAGCTAAGTTTATGTGTCCACATTTTCTTAGTTTCCTTATCTATATTTCCCGGAGTCGGTGAGTCGAGTCACCGATTCCAGGGGTATATTTAATAATTCCGATATCTCTTTTTCATCCACTCCTTTTATCCTAAAGGTAACCTTATACAGTAACGCCCTGATCAGGTCTAATAAAATACCCAATGATCACTTTTTTTCATGTTCAAGTCTGCTCGAAGTGGTCTCAAATTGGAGAGCCCCCATGCTTTTTTAAACTGAAGGTCTTCAAAGGATTCAAATTCAAACTTGGAAAGGGGTATATAATGATCGATATGCCACAGCTTGCCATAATTATCCCAGGACATCCCTTCTTCAAACTCGGATTCTAAATGTTCAATGAGTTTATCCAAGCTATATCCCGTGAGGTCTTGCCATCTTCTCCCGCCTTTCTTTTCATGAATAAATCTGCTAATTGAAGTACTCATAATATTGTTGAGCTGTTTCTTCAAACCTTTAAAGTTCTCGCATTTCATACAAACTTGTTCATAATTCTCTGCTTTATCGTCTCGAAATCGTCCGCAGTTCGGGCATTGAACTTTTATCAGGTCTCCTTGGCGTAAAATAGGGTCACCTAGATCAAAGCCAAAATACTTATTTTTTGTTTTCATCTTTTCTAATCTCTTGATGTTTTGACTTTTTTTATCGGGCGGCTACTCCAAACCTCGTGTATCTCTGTCTGGTTGTATCCTCCCTTTGTTTTCTGTCGCGTACTTTTCACTTTCTAACTCGCAAATCATAACATTAAGGTAGTCCCTGATTATCGTCCCTTTGTCTTCTTCGCTCCCTACATCACGCCTTTAGCCACAAAGGCGTTCATCCGCTCCCGCTTTATTGTACCGTCCCTAATACTACTAAAGGTTATAGAGTATATAAAGCTTTCTATTTCAACTTATATAAATACTTTACGCAAAGCTATATATGTAATAGTTGCATGAAATTAACGAGAACGCGAAGCGTTATTATCACCCCTTCCTGGATATGGTTTCAGGGGGGTCCAGGGGGATGTGCCCCTCTGGCGATTAAAATGGATTTAGGGCGTTTTATCTCTCTAAAATTATGATGTTATACTTGGAGTAAAACGTTATAAATTCACTTTAGGCGGGTCAAGAGTTTTTGTATTCATCGACAAAGCCGGGACGAAAGAGTTGACGCCTCTACAAAGTTAAGACACAAGATGATTTTTGATTTTCTCTAAAATATGATCCCTGAAACGAGGGGTAAAACGATTTATTAACGCGCTGACCAGGAGAAGGAAGAGGGGAATCCAAACCCGAAGGGCTTGATCGGACACCGAGCGCGAAGTGTGAGGGTCCGATTTTGGTTTTCACTCTTCCGCATGAAATAGCGAAGCGACGTGCGCAATTTAAAAACCCGAAGGGCTCGGAGAGTCTGCGAAGCAGATTTTTAAGTTGTGCTAAGTAAGCGCTTTACGTGCTTATATCAGCCTGAAGATCCCTTATATTCTCTATATTATGATCCCTAAAACGAGGGGTAAAACGATTTATATGGTTCGATAGAAAAAAAAGATGAGTGTTGGACTCTGGAACTGGTGGAAGAGTTCAACTCTGATCTTTTTTAGGCGACGTAAATTCTTTTCGGCAACAGAGAAACGATTGAGTTGATTCGGACCCAAAGGGCTTGGTCGCGAAGCGACTCCGATTCAATTCGATCGTTTCTCTGACCAATTTTGATTAACGATGATGAAGAGAAGAGAGCAAGTCTCAGAATGAGTCTTGCGGGCTGAAGGGTAGTAAGCGATGTGGAATCGTGGAACGAAGTTCCTGGATGGAGCCGAAGCGCTTTACGTGCTAGTATCAAGCTGAAGATCCCTGATATTCTCGAAAACAATTTATTGAAAACTTTATATGCTTTAAATCAAGTATATAACGTGATGACAAAATGGCAATAAAAGGGATAGGCAAGGTCACGGTAACTTTTGAACGGTCCACCGTGGAACAGTTGAGGGCGAGAAAAGGTTCTGAGACGTGGGATGAAATGTTACTGCGATTAGCGAGACGGCAGCGATGCGGGATCGAATGCGTAATCTGTGGCAAGTGGATAGAGACCACGGATGCACATGTATCCCCTAGCGTACTGGCAGAAATGAATGGGTGGCGAGAAGTGAGCTGCGAAGGGGAAGTTAAGCTTGGGTATGTCTGTCCTAATTGTGCATTTCCTGGTGAAATCTAATATACGAGTCAAATATGAGAAAACAGGTTACAAGAGGTTAATTTTGGAAAAGGGGACTGCAATGCTGAGATATACATGGGCGCTTCTGTAATGAAAGCGCGAAAGGTATAGTAAACCTTGTATGGCCAAGAAACATTTGGCCCACCGGCGAATATGAAAGAGGTTTTTAGGTTGAAAGGAAGGAATTGTGAAAAGAAGCAGTATAAAAGGGCATTAGAATAGAATCTTTACTAACTACAAGGCTTGAGCCTAAATGATTTATTGTCTTTCTTGCGTGCCATTTGCGTGCCATTTGCGTGCCATTCTATACCAACTCATAATAAGACTTTTTTCCGCTCCCTTTTCTTACAATTATATTGTGTCTCAATAATCCTTCAAGGTCTCTAGAGGCTGTCCTTTCAGAACAGTTTGTTAATTTTGAATATTGAGTGCGAGATATTGTCCTACGCTTTTTCATGTATTCCACGGCTTTTTTTTGTCTTTCGCTGAGCTTCTCTAAATCTTCATCAGAAATTTTATATTTCTTTAAAGTAACCACTATGCTTCCACTAACTTCCTCAAATAACGGCCCAGGTAATCCATAATCTAAGCATTCAGTGATAATCCTGTTCGTTCCTGTTCCCCATTCTTCAATGAATTTAATTAAGAAAAAACACTTACCTATCAAAGGATTCCTTAGAATTGATCTATGTTCCCTTTTTAAGTCTTCTACCGTTAAAGGTTCGGGTAAGAAACCACAACCCCACACTTCAATTCTATCATCAAAAATCCTGACTTGAACATTGCTTTTAGTTTCATAATCCCTGTGGCAAATTGCGTTAGTGATTGCCTCTCTTATTGCCTCAATTGGATATTCCCACTTCTCTACTCTTTCTGTCCCTACAATTTTTGCATGGAGCTTGATATGCTCCTTAACAAATTCTAAAGCGTCTTCCCTTTGATCAATTATCCCCCCACCGAAAACTTTCATATCAATAAATTCTAAAGGTTCCGTTCCTTTAAAGCGAGCGCATCTTGTTTCTGCCAGTAAAAAGTTCTTCTGGGGATTTTTTCCGAATAGCAAAATTGTAGCATTTGTTAACTTTCCGTCCCTCAAAAGTCCCAGTTTTTCTAAAGCTTCTTTAACAGAAATATCAGTATTTAACTCAAGTCTTCTCTCATATTTTGCCACATTTAAAAACTTTCTAACTTTCAGCTCATCAATATCATCTAAAGAAGCCTCTTCGCAAATCCTTTCATCAAAGCATAATCTCTTCCTTTCCTCTTGAGCTAATTTTCTTATCTCACTGGTAGAAATTCTCTGATTCGTTCTGCCAACTCGTTTGAAAGCGTGGGTTTTAAAGAAAACCGGCTTTTCGTCATTCTCCTTTATTTTCACCTCGATTATATCTTTATCGTCAACTTGACAGAGATTTAGCTCAGGATAAATCTGCGGGTCTGTATTTATTTTCAGGTAATTCGCCAATTCTTCCAATGTCCTTTTACCTACTTCAACTCCTGTAACGTATCCAAAGTCAGATATACCGCTTAAAATAGTGCCCCCATGAGCATTTGAGAACGCAGAAACGGTCTCTCCAATTTCTCTCTTTAACTTAAAAGAATCCTTAAATTCTGTATTTTGGCCCTCCCCTTTTTTGATTAGTTTTTCTACTTCATTTGACATTGTATGATATTTTTCACGCATTCTTAAAAGGCTTTGGATGCTATATATGTGGGGTAATTATATATATAGAACGGAAGTAGTACATGGGCGAATTAAAATGTCAAATGTGAAGATCTTCTGGGATCCGAAAGGGTCCGAACTCGATGCCCTGGGCACGAAGAAGTACTTGAGGGCAACTGATGGAGATACTCCTTATGTATCTATGTCAATCCGAATGCTGAGCATTGACACTCCAGAAGTGCATTACCCAGGCAATCAGAAACCATCAAAGCAAGATGAAAAAAGTTTCGTCACGTGAGCGATACGGGTGGATCACGCGCTATTGTGTGGATATGACCATGAGGGAGATCTTCTATCCACAGAACTATTACAAAGTGGCACCGTATAATCGGATTTTTGTCTGGCCTGATGATGTCGCCGAAGCTGTTGGTAGGATGAACTTGCTGCCGTCGAAATGAGTCTCAGCCCATCCGATGATAAAATGCTTGCCTGTGTCAATGACTCCAGATAGTGTTTAGCATTTCCAGTCTTGCCTTGCATCTCAGCTCACGAGGTTCTTTTACATAAAAGTCCATTATATTTTTGTGGGAATGGAAACAAAAATAGATGCAAAAGGAAGGGTTGTAATTCCACAATCCTTCCGGTGGAAGTTAGGAATAAGAGAAGGGGCACTCCTGTCTATTGAGGAGAAAGAAGAAGGAATCCTATTGAGGCCAACGAGAGCGAAGAAGCGAAAAATAGAAGATTTTTTTGGTCTGGAAGTGGAAAGGACGGGAGAGCCAGAATGGGCAACACCAGAGGAAATAAAGAGTATCTGGGAGTAGATACAACAGTATTGGTGGCTTTCTTGGATAAGGGGCATCCAGATAATCTGAAGACGAAAATATTAGTGACGCATCAATACGTTGCTGTGAATCCCACTGTTATTCATGAAGCTTACCATACCTTAGTTTATAAGCAGAAATGGAAAGCAGAAAAAGCCAAAAATACGTTAAGTGACTACATAGACTTGGATACAGTTTTATTTCTGGATCAAAAAAAGGAAATTACGAAATTAGGCTTAGAGATAGGAGCAAATTATAGGTTAGGGGGTAGGGATTCTTTGATATTGGCAAATTTCGTTTTAAACTCAATAGAGCGGATGATAACGTTTGATAAGGAATTATTAGATGTCAGAGAGATAGAGATAGATAAAAAAAGGCTGGCGATAACGCTGCCATAGATATCTAAAATGTCTAGAACGTAAGGCGCTGGAACTATTCCTTGGGTTTTATTTTCATGAAGAGAAGATTATTGCAGTTCAAACATATTATGACCCGTTTGAAACTGGAGCTTTTCTTCCAACATGCATTATATTTACACCTACTGAAAGACAATTAGAAGAAAAGAGGTTACAAGATGTTGATTTTGAAAAAAGGGGCTATAATGCTGAGATATACATGTATGCTACGCTAATGAAAGATTTGACGGTATACTAAACCTTGTACGACTAAGAAACATTTGGTCCACCGGCGAATATGAAAGAGTTTTCTAGGTTGAAAACGAATAAATTTTAAAAAGAAGCGGGATAGAGGGAAAATTTTGTAATCGTCAACTAATCATCAACTAATCATCCTAATCATCAACTTTTCAGAAAATATTGTGTTGCTCGTCCCTTTCCTTTTATCATTAATATCTCTTTTTCAGCTAAATCCTTTAATTCATGATTTGCTAACGTATGAGAGACATTGTTTATCATTCTATACTCCTTGTTTGTAATTTTTTCTTTTTCTTTAATATAATCAATAGCGTTCTTTTGTCTCTCGT